>NZ_JANXWD010000083.1 GCF_025351295.1 Phenylobacterium sp. | reverse complement strand
TCCACTTTCGCCTGACGCACTCTAGCTGAGCAGGCGGCTCATGAACTCCGAGTGCAGGCTCCAGCCGAAGAAGCCGGCCGCGCTCATCACCAGGCCCAGGGCGCCGAACACCCAGGCGGCGTAGAGCGCGCCGGCGCTGTCCGCCAGGGCCGCCACCGCCGCCACCGAGATCGCGATCGACAGCAACGCGTCCGAGGCGTCGAACTGGTCGTCGTGCACATTGAGCGCGTCGTACTGGTCCCGGAACCCCATTGCCTCCTTGCGCAGCTTCGGGATCTCGGCGTTGTACTTGGCCATCTCGGCGGTGAGCCGGGCCCGCTCGGCCGAGGTCGCGGGCGCCACCTTCGCGCCGCCCAGCCCCTCCAGGAAATTGGTCTGGGCCAGCGCCACCTCGTCGATGTGCAGCTTGGTCTTGGTCGCCTGGTATTCGCCCCAGTGGTCGACCGCGTCGGACTGGGCCTGCTGCATGGCCTGGACGATGTTGCCGTCCTTCACCTGGCCCAGCCCCATGATGATCGACAGCGCCACCACCGTCAGAGCCACCAGGCGGTTCAGCCGCTTGTCCTTGGCCTCCGCGCCGATCTCGACTTCCATGTCTTCCCTCGCCCCTGGCCTCGTGCTGGCCGACTCGATGATGCAGGATGGCGCAGAAGTGGGCGGACGGATGGCGAATGTCACGGTTGAATGCCGTTGCGGCAGCGCCCCAGCATCCCGCCGCCCCAACGAAAGCGGACCATGACCGTCACCAGCGCCGCCATCCCCGTCCGTCCCGCCCACCGCTTCGACGAGGCCAGGCTGGCCGCCTGGATGGCCCACGCGGTGCCGGGCTACGTCGGCCCGCTCAAGGTCGAGCAGTTCCAGGGCGGCGCCTCGAACCCCACCTTCCTGCTGACCGCCGGCGACGGCCACCGCTACGTCCTGCGCAAGAAGCCCCCGGGGCAACTGCTCTCCAGCGCCCACCAGGTGGACCGCGAGTACCGGGCGATGAAGGCGCTGCACGGCCACATCCCCGTGCCGGTGATGCGCGCGCTCTGTGAGGACCCCGAGGTCATCGGCGTCACCTTCTACGTGATGGACTACCTGGAAGGCCGCATCTTCCGAGACGCGACCCTCCCGGGCCTGGCCCCGGCCGAACGTGCCGCCATCTACGACGACCTGAACGCCACCCTGGCCAAGCTGCACGGCGTGGACTTCGCTGCGGTCGGCCTCGGCGACTACGGCCGGCCCGGCAACTACTTCGAGCGCCAGGTCGCCCGCTGGACCCGCCAGTACAAGGACGCCGAATCCGAGGCCATCCCGGCCATGGACGCCCTGATCGCCGAGCTGCCTGCCCGTATCCCCGCCGACCAGTCGGTCTCCCTCGCCCATGGCGACTACCGGCTCGAGAACGTCATGTACCACCCCACCGAGCCGCGGATCATCGCGGTGCTGGACTGGGAGCTTTCCACCATCGGCCATCCACTGGCCGATATCGGCTACAACGCCTTCATCTGGCGCTCGCACTCGCCGGGCTGGGGCAGCCTGGACGGCGTAGATTTCGCGGCAAGCGGCATCCCCACCGAAGAGGCCTACGTCGCCGCCTACTGCCGCCGCACCGGCCGGGCCGGGATCGACGACTGGGCCTTCTACATGGCGTTCGGCATCTTCCGGCTGGCCTCGATCAGCCAGGGCGTCTACCGCCGGGTCCTGGCCGGCAACGCCGCCAGCGACGGCCGCGAGGGGGTGAACGGCGCGGCGGCGCTGGCGGAACAGTCGCTGGCCATCCTGCGGGCCGGTTAACCTGCCAAAGCCCGCTCATCCGCGCCGGAACTTGGGAGGCCAACTCCAGCCTCGAACGCCGTCCGCGCCGCCGCTTCGCCGAGCTTCGCCAGCGCCGCGATGGTGGCCGGCGAGAAGTCGCTCCAGGCGCCGGCCTGCAGGGCGCCGGACCGGGTGATCTCGACGACGTTGGGCACCTCGATGTAGCCCTTGTCGGCCGCCGTGAAGGCCTCGGAGGCCTCCAGGTCGGCCCAGCGGGGATCCTCGCGGATGGCCTCCAGCAGTGCCGCCACTGCATTGAAGCGCCGCAGCAGCTTCAGGTCAGACGCGGTCTTGTTGGCGAAGGTCAGGCCCATCATCCGCTGGCTGACCTGCTGCAGGTCGGTGGGCACGGCGCCTTCGTTGGGGAACAGGTTCACCACCACCACCGCGCGCTCCGCCTTGCACGCCAGGGCGGGGTCCAGCCGGGCGATCACCTCGCCCAGCGGGGTGTTGTCGAACAGGCCCCCGTCCCAATAGGCGCGGCCGCCGAAGTGGGTCATCGGGAACGAGGGCGGCAGGCTGCCGCTGGCCAGGATGTGGTCCAGGGTCATGCCGCCGTCGCCGCTGTCGAAGGCTTGGATCTGGCCGGCGCCAACGTCCGTCGCGGTCACCAGCAGCCGGGGCATGGCGTCCGGATCGGCCAGCGCCTCCAGGTCGGCCAGCTGCGCCAGGGTCTCGCGCAGCGGACCCGTCTCATAGATGCTGGTCCAGCTGGCGATCTGCCAGATGTCGGTTCGCGCCCGGTAGAAGCGCGGATTGCCGAACACCGAGGCGTAGCCGCGCAGCGGCTCGATCAGCCAGTCCGCCCGGATCGCCACCTCCCGCCAGAAGGCCTCCAGCGTGGCCAGCGGGTCGCCGTTCTTCGGACGCGCCAGCAACAGCGCCGTGACCGCGCCGATCGACACCCCTGCGATCAGGTCGGGCCGGAACCCCCGCTCGTCAAGCAGCACCCGGATCGCGCCCAGTTCGAACGCGCCCAGCGCGCCCCCGCCCTGCAGCACCAGGGCCTTCAGCAGCCGCCGCTCGCTCGCCATCGCAGGTCTCCCGTCGATCGCACAATCTGGAGGCGTGCGCCGCCACCCCGTCAACTCACACGCGGCACGCCGCGCGAGATGAGCGCGTCCGTCCGTGTATTAGGCAGGTTGTGTGAACTCTGCGCGTCGGGCGCCCGTCCCCCTCGGCCCCTATCGCGCCGGCCGGAGAGTCCCGCTAGAAGCGCGCCATGAGCGCCGCGCCCTCCAAGTCCCTGGCCGACAAGGCCGCCGAATACGGGCTGAAGCCCGACGAATACGCCCTCATCATCACGCGGCTGAACCGCGAGCCCAACGACGTCGAACTGGGCGTCTTCTCGGTGATGTGGTCTGAGCACTGCTCCTACAAGTCCAGCAAGCGGCACCTGGGCAAGTTCCCCACCACCGGTCCCCGCGTGATCTGCGGCCCCGGCGAGAACGCCGGGGTGATCGACATCGGCGATGGGCAGGCCTGCATCTTCAAGATGGAAAGCCACAACCACCCTTCGTACATCGAGCCCTACCAGGGTGCGGCCACCGGCGTCGGCGGCATCATGCGCGACGTGTTCACCATGGGCGCCCGGCCGATCGCGCTGCTGAACGCCCTGCGGTTCGGCGATCCCAGCCATCCGAAGACCAAACGCCTGGTCTCCGGCGTGGTCTCCGGCATCGGCGGCTATGGCAACTGCGTGGGCGTGCCCACCGTGGCCGGCGAGACCAATTTCCACCGCGGCTATGACGGCAACATCCTGGTCAACGCCATGTGCGTGGGCCTGGCCGACGCGGACAAGATCTTCTACTCCGCCGCCCCCTCGCCCGGCCTGCCGGTGGTCTACTACGGCTCCAAGACCGGCCGCGACGGCATCCACGGCGCCACCATGGCCAGCCAGGAATTCGACGACGCCTCCGACGAGAAGCGCCCCACCGTCCAGGTCGGCGACCCCTTCGCCGAGAAGCTGCTGATCGAGGCGACCCTGGAACTGATGGCCTCCGGCGCCGTGGCGGCGATCCAGGACATGGGCGCCGCCGGACTTACGTCCTCCTCCGTGGAGATGGCAGGCAAGGGCGAGGTCGGTATCGAGCTCGACCTCGACGCCGTGCCCCAGCGCGAGGAGGGCATGACCGCCTATGAGATGATGCTGTCGGAGAGCCAGGAGCGGATGCTGGCGGTCCTGAAACCGGGCCGCGAGGCCGACGGCGAGCGCATCTTCAGGAAGTGGGGACTGGACGCCGCCACCATCGGCCACACCACCGACACCGGCCATCTGGTGCTGAAGCACAAGGGCGAGACCGTCTGCGACGTGCCCCTTGCGCCGCTGTTCGACGACGCCCCGCTGTACGACCGGCCCTGGACCGCGCCGGCCCCGCCGCCGCGCCTCAGCGCCAAAGACTTGCCGGCCCCCGCCGATCTCAAGGCCACCGTCCTGAAGCTGATGAGCGCCCCCGACATGGCGTCCAAGCGCTGGCTCTGGGAGCAGTACGACCGCCACGTCATGGCAGACACCCTGGAAGACAGCGCCACCGGCGCCGACGCCGGGATCGTCCGCGTCCACGGCGGCCGCAAGGCCCTGGCCATGACCTCCGACGTCACCCCGCGCTACGTCCAGAACGACGCCTACGAGGGCGGGAAGCAGGCGGTCGCCGAGGCCTGGCGCAACCTCACCGCGGTCGGCGCCCTGCCCATCGCGATCACCGACAACCTCAACTTCGGCAACCCCGAACGGCCCGAGATCATGGGCCAGATCGTGCGCGCCATCGAAGGCATGGCCGAGGCCTGCCGCGTGCTGGACTTCCCGGTCGTGAGCGGCAACGTCAGCCTCTACAACGAGACCAATGGCGCGGCGATCCCGCCCACGCCCACGGTCGGCGGCATCGGCCTGATCGCCGATTACAGCCACCGCGCCGACTTCGCCTCGATGCGGACGGGCGACGTCCTGGTGCTTGTCGGCGCCACACACGGCGAGTTCGGCGCGTCGATGTACCTGCGCGAAATCCTCGGCCGCGAGGACGGCGCGCCGCCGCCGGTCGACCTGGCCCTGGAGCGCAAGACGGGCGACGTGATCCGCCGCCTGATCGAGACCGGACACCTGCGCACCGTCCACGACCTCTCCGACGGCGGCCTGATCGCGGCGCTGGGCGAGATGTGCCTGGCCTCCAACCTGGGCTGCGACGTGCGCCTGGACGGCCAGGCCTGGGTCCAGCTGTTCGCCGAGGACCAGGCCCGCTACCTGGCCGCCCTGCCCGACCCGACGCCCCTGCTGATCGCCGCCCGCGAAGCCGGCGTCCCCGCCGCCATCCTGGGTGACGTCGTCGGCGAGGCAATCCGCATCGACGGCGCGCTCGACCTGCCGCTGGCCGAACTTCGAACCGCCCACGAAGGCTGGATGCCAGCGTTCATGGGCGAGTAGATCCAAATTCCGCTCCTTCCCCCGCAGGCGGTAACCCAAGCTGAGTTTGGCTTGATCCAAATACGCATAGGATGTCTCGACACCGCTTGGGTCCCCGCCTGCGCGGGGATGAGCGGAACAGGTGGGTCATGACTACGCACGCGGTTCGCGAAACCCTCGGCCTCCTCGCCGACAAGCCCCACGTCGCCGCTGCTCTGGCCGTCCTTGGCCAGCCCGGCTCCGCCCACGCGATCCCGACACCGGCCGCGGTGCTCGACCTCGACGCCTTCGACCGCAACCTCGCGAAGATGGCGGCCCGCGCCGCCCGGGCCGGCCTGGCGCTGCGGCCGCACGCCAAGTCCCACAAGTGCGGCTTCGTCGCGCGGCGCCAGATCGCGGCCGGTGCGGTCGGCGTGTGTTGCGCCAAGCTAGCCGAGGCCGAGGCGATGGCCGCCGCGGGCGTGGGCGCGATCCTGGTCACCTCGCCCGTCGCCGGCCCGTTGCAGGCGGAGCGCGCCGCGCGCCTCGCCGCCGCGATCCCAGACTTCCGGATCGTCGTCGACCACGCCGACGGGGTCGCCGAACTGGCCGCGGCGGCGACCGGTCCGATCCAGGTGCTGATCGACGTCGACCCCGGCCTGGGCCGCACCGGCGTGCACGACGCCGACCAGGCCGCCGAGGTCGCCCGGGCCATCGCCGCACAGCCGAACCTGCGGCTGCTCGGCGTGCAGTGCTACGGCGGCAACTGGCAGCATATGGAGGGCGCCAACGCCCGCGCCGCCGCCGTCGCCGACGGCATGGCGCGGCTCAAGGTCGTGCTGGCGGCCATCCGGGCGACCGGGGCGGTGTTCGACCTCGTCACCGGCGGCGGCACCGGCACCTTCGCCGCCGACGCGGCCCAGGGCGTGCTCACCGAGATCCAGCCCGGCTCCTTCGCCTTCATGGACCGCGAATACCGCGACGCGCTGAAGGCCGATCCGGACGGCGCCTTCGAGCAGTCGCTCGCCATCGCCGCCACCGTGATCAGCGCCAACCACCCCAAGTGGGTCACCGTCGACGCCGGCCTCAAGGCCTTCTCCACCGACGGACCGACGCCCGAGCCCCTGACCCCGAAATTCGCCGCCTCGGCGTTCCGCTTCTTTGGCGACGAACACGGCATGCTCGCCCGCCCCGTTGGCCAGCCGGTCAGCCGCGGCGAGCGGGTCGCCTTCGCCCCCGGCCACATCGACCCCACCCTGGACCGCTACGACCTGATGCACATCGTCCAGGGCGACATCCTGGTCGACATCGTCCGCATCGAGGCGCGCGGCGCCTCCCAGTAAGGGGCGTCAGCGCAGCGACAGCCCCGGCATGCCGTCGTCCCGCCAAGCCTTCAGAATCTCGAAGAACCGCAGCGGCCCGGCGCCGTACATGTCGGAGAAGAACCCGGCGCGGTTTCCCGACTGGCCCTCCGAATTGTAGTAGCCGGGCGTGCACTCCTCGTAGAAGCGGCGGCCCACGCGGGCCAGGCTGTGGACCTCCTGCACATAGGCCTCCTCGGCCTCCGCGGTCGGCTCCAGCGCCTCGGCGCCGCGGGCGCGGGCCTCGCTGACCATGTGGGCGACGTGGTTGGCCTGCTCGTTCAGAGCCTGCGGCACGCTGATGGTGATCGCCGTCTGAGTGAAGCCCAGGAAGAAGCAGTTCGGGAACCCGTGCGCCGTCAGGCCGTGCAAGGTGCGCAGGCCCTCGCCCCAGTGCTCGGAGAGGGTCACCCCGCCCCGGCCCACGATGTCGTAGCCGGCGCGGCGGGTGTACGATGTCCCCACCTCGAACCCGGTGGCGAAGATCAGGCAGTCGAGCGGATATTCCACCCCGTTCGCCACGACGCCACGCTCGGTCAGCCGCTCGACGCCGTGGCCGTGGGTGTCGACCAGGGTGACGTTAGGACGGTTGTAGGTCTGCAGGTATTCGTCGTGGAAGCACGGCCGCTTGCAGAACTGCCGGTACCAGGGCTTGAGCGCCGCCGCCGTCGCCGGGTCCTCGACGATCGTGTCCACGCGGGCGCGCACCTGGTTCATCTTGCGGTAGTCGGCCAGGGCCATCAGCTCGGCCTTCTCGCCGCCGGTCAGCCGCCGGCCCAGCTTGCGCGACGCCTCCTTGGCGGCGTTGCCGGTCAGGTTGCGAAAGATGTCGGTCCAGCCGTCGTGGACCAGGTCCTCGTCCTGGTCGCCGCCGCTGACCAGGATGTTGAAGTTCTCCATCCGGCGCGCCTGCCATCCGGGGGCCAGCGAGGCCGCCCAGGCTGGATCGGTGGGGGCATTGTTGCGCACGTCCACCGACGAGGGCGTGCGCTGGAAGACGTAGAGTTCCTTGGCCCACTCCCCCAGGTGCGGCACGCACTGGATCGCCGTGGCCCCCGTCCCGATGATCCCGACCCGCTTGTCCTTCAGGCCGGTGAGACCGCCCGCCGAGTCGCCGCCGGTGTAGCGGTAGTCCCAGCGGCTGGTGTGGAAGGTATGGCCCTTGAAGGTGTCGATGCCCGGGATGCCGGGCAGCTTCGGCCGGCTGAGCGGCCCGTTGGCCATGCCGACGTACTTCGCCTTGAACCGGTCGCCGCGGTTGGTGCTGACGATCCAGCGCTGATCGCCCTCGTCCCAGCGCAGCTCGGTGATCGAGGTCTGCAGCAGGGCATCGTCGTAGAGCCGGTAGCGCCGGGCGATATTGCGACTGTGCTCCAGGATTTCCGGCGCGAAGGAATATTTGTGCTTCGGCATGTAGCCGAGCTCTTCCAGCAGCGGCAGGTAGACGTAGGATTCCACGTCGCACATGGCGCCGGGATAGCGGTTCCAGTACCAGGTGCCGCCGAAGTCGCCGGCGCTCTCCACCACGCGAATGCTCTCGAACCCGGCCTCGCGCAGCCGCGCCCCCATCAGCAGGCCGCCGAACCCGCCGCCGATCACCGCGAACTCCACCTCGTCGAACACCGGCTCGCGCGTATAGCCAGGATCGACGTAGGGATCGTCGATGTAGTGCGAATATTCGGCCTTCACCTCGACGTACTGGCCGATGCCGTCCTCGCGCAGCCGCTTGTCGCGCTCGGCGAGATATCGGGCGTGCAGCGCGTCGGGGTCGAAATCGATCTCGCCGACGATGTCCAGGAGTTCGGGTTGAATGCTCATGGCCGCCATCTGGACTGAAGACCGACGCCGGCGTCAATACGGTTGCAGGCGCCGCGCGACAGGGAATTCAGACCTCGCCTAGATCCCCTCCGACTTTTCCAGATGCGCTACAGACCTGACATAGGCCTCGGCATCGAACTTCTTGAAGGTGTTCGCCCCCATCGAGCGCACCGTGCCGAACACCGGCTGCGGCCCCCAGGGGCGGTCGTGGAGGCCGAAGATCCAGCCGACATTGGTGAACGAGTTGGCGTCCCGTCCGTCCAGGAACCAGCGGTTGTTCAGCGCCAGTGTGGTCTCGAAGGCCTCCTGAGGATCGCGCGACCACTGCAGGATCTTCTTCCCCCAGTACATCCGCAGGTGATTGTGCATGTACCCGGTCGACCGCATCTCCCGCATCGCGGCGTTCCAGTAGGGATCGTGGGTCTCGGCGCTCTCGAACTGCGCGCGACTGTAGAGGTGGGGGCGCACGTCGCTCGCATGGTCGGCCAGGGTCCTGCGCGCCCAGTCCGGCAGGACAGAATAGCTGTCGTAGGCGGGCGCGTAATGGGCGTGGTTCATAGAGAGTTCGCGCCGCACGATCAGCTCCTCCAGGTAGCTGGCGCGGCTTTCCGAGGGCGGCGTGCCGCGCACCGCCAGGGCGATCTCGACCGGAGAGATCTGGCCGAAATGCAGGTAGGGGCTCATGTGCGAGGCGACGCCCGCCTCCGGTTTCCCGCGCTCCGCCCCATAGCGGTCGAGCGCTGTGCCGAGGAACTGTCCCAGCCGCTGGCGGGCGGCCCCCTCGCCGGCCTCGAACCGCCGCACCCGCCCGACCTCGTGGTCGATCGTGAGGTCCGACAACACCCGGGGAATGTCACCGAGGTCGATCGAGCTTTCCACCCGCAACGATGCCGCGCGACGCCGGAGCGGCCGCTCCTCCAGGTCGTCGATGTAGTCCTCCCACACCCGGTGCAACCGGGGACGCAGGGTGCGCGCGGCATATTCGTGCTTGGTGGAGGCCACCTCCACCGGGACCACCACATCGCCCTCGACCTGGACGAGGCGGCAGGCGATGTCCGCCTGCAGCCGGGCTCGCCAGGCGCGCTGGATCTTGAGGTAGCCGCGATCGCACACCACCAGCGCCGCCTCGGCCGATAGCGCCCTGGCCAGGTCGTGGGGCGGGCTCTTGCGGATGACGAAGGCGATGCCGCGTGCGGCCAGCCGCCGCTCAACCTCGGCCAGGCCTTCAAGCATGAAGCCATAGTGGCGCGCGTTCGCCTCGGGAAACGCGGCCAGCCCGAAACAGACCAGCACCGGCAGGTCCAGGTCATTGGCCGCCTCGACCGCATATTCCAGCGCCGGATTGAAACCCGCCCGCTGCGACTGTTGCATCCAGTAGAGTACGTAGGCGCCATCCCGCCGAGCGGGCGCGTCGTGCAGGATCTTGATGCGCGATGGTTGAATCACCCGGCTCTCCAATGGCGGCTCGGGCTCCACATAAGCCGGAATCAGGGATCGCGAACGACCCACATGAGCAATTTTCCCGAACCCTTCGAAGCCGTCGTGGTCGGCGCCTCAGGCGGGCTCGGCGCCGCCATCGCCGCGCAGCTGGCGGACGATCCGCGGGTGCGCCGCGTGCATGGCTTCGCCCGCCGCGGCGCGATACCTCTCGACCTGACGGACGAGGCCTCGATCGCAGCGGCGGCGGCCACGGTCGAGGCGCCGCGGCTGGTAATCGTCGCCACCGGCCTCCTGCATGGCGACCGGTTCGCGCCCGAGAAGCGCCTGGCGGATCTGGACGCCGACGCCCTGGCCCGCAGCTTCCAGGTCAACGCCATCGGCCCGGCCCTGGTGCTGAAGCACTTCGCGCCCCGGTTGCCGCGCCAGGGCAAGGCGGTGCTGGCGGTGCTGTCCGCCCGCGTCGGCTCGATCTCCGACAACCGGCTGGGTGGCTGGTACGGCTATCGGGCCGCCAAGGCCGCGGTCAATCAGCTGGTCCGCACCACCGCGGTCGAACTGGCCGGCCGCCGCAAGGACGCCATCTGCGTGGCGCTGCATCCGGGCACGGTCGACACGCCGCTGTCGAAGCCCTTCCAGAAGGGCGTCGCGCCCGCGCGGCTGTTCACGCCGGACTTCGCGGCGGAGCGGCTGCTGGCTGTGATCGACGGCCTGGGGCCGGAGCAGACCGGCGGCTTCCTGGCCTGGGATGGGCGGGAGATCGCCTTTTGACCGCAGGCCCGCGATGCTTAAGACAGTCGCAACGCCGCGGGAGACGCCGATGAACAGGTACTGGACGCTGTCCGACAGGCCGGTCCCCGCCTGGCCCGAGCCCGACACCTTCGAACTTCGCGAAGGCCCGGTCCCGACGCCCGGCCCCGGACAGGCCCTGACCCGGACGCTCTATGTCTCCCTCGACCCCTACCAGTGGGGCTACAAGCGCCGCCGCGTCGAGCCGGCCGGCGCGCCCTGCCATGCCCGCACCGTGGCCCAGGTGGTCGAGAGCCGTATCGAGGGTCTCAGCGCCGGCGACTTCGTGTTCTGCACCAACGGCTGGGCCGAGTACGGCCTGATGGGCGCCGACGTGCCGCGGCCCACCTACATGGTCCCGCGCAAGCTCGCCCCGGCGCTCGGCCGCATCTCCCAAGCGGTGGGGGTGCTGGGCATGCTGGGCCTGACCGCCTACGCCGGCATGATTCTGCAAGGCGACCCCAAGCCCGGCGAGACCGTCGTGGTCTCCGCGGCCTCGGGCGGCGTCGGCCAGATCGCCGGCCAGTTGGCGCGGCTGCGCGGCGCCCGCGTGGTCGGCATCGCCGGCCGCCAGGAGAAGTGCGACTACGTCACCGGCGAGCTGAGATATGACGCCTGCGTCTCCCACCTCAGCCCGACCTTCGCGGCCGACCTCGCCGCCGCTTGCCCGGCCGGCGTCGACGTCTATTTCGAGAACGTCGGCGGTGCGGTGTTCGATGCGGTCCTGCCACTGTTCAACCCCGGGGCGCGGATGACCATCTGCGGCCTGATCGCTCACTACGGCGACGCCCCCGACGCCAACGCCGGCGCGGAGGAGGCGCGGCGCGCCAAGGCCCGGAGCGTCGCCGTGCAGAATCTGTTCGTCGGCGACTATGTCGAGGGCCACCACGACACCTTCCTGCGCGACATGGGCGCCTGGGTAGCCTCGGGTGAGGTCCGCTACCGCGAGGACATCCGCCAGGGGCTGGAGACCATTCCCGCCGCCTTCGCGGAGATGCTTCGCGGCGGGAACTTCGGCAAGATGCTGGTCCGCGTCAGCGAGGACCCGACGCTTTAGGCGGCTGGCGGCGTCCCCATGAACAGGGTGCGGATGCCGGCGCGGAAGGCGTCGATCCCCAGCGCCAGCCGCTGGCCGTAGTCGGCCTTGGCGTCCGCGCCGGCCACGAAGGTCACATGGTCGGTCTCGTCGGTGGCCGCCGCATAGACCACCTCGGCGACCTGTTCGGCGGTCGACGACTGCGACCGCCGAACAGGATCGGAGAAAGCGCCCATGGTCTTGGCGATGCTGGCCGCGTAGGCCGGGTGCATGGACAGCACCAGCGAGCGGCTGGCGAAGTCGGTAGCCATGCCGCCAGGGGCCACGGTTTTCACCCGGATGCCGAACGGCTCAAGCTCGAAGGCGAGGCCCTCGCTCCAGCCTTCCAGGCCCCATTTGGCGGCGTGATAGACCGAGTTGAACGGGAAGGTGATCAGGCCGCCAATCGAGGTGGTGGTCACGATCGCACCCTGGCCCCGTTCGCGCATGGACGGCAGGAACGCCTGGGTCACCCGCATCACGCCCAGCAGGTTGGTGTCGAGCTGGGCCGTAAGCTGGTCGTCGGTCGCGCCCTCGAAAGCGCCCGCCAGCCCATAGCCGGCATTGTTGAACAGCACGTCGATGGGACCCAGCGCCAGCGCCGCCTTGGCGGTCTCCGCGATCTGGGCCGGATCGGTCACATCCAGTGGCAGCACGGTGATCCCGACCACCTTGGTCAGCTCGGTCTCGCTGGTCGGGTTGCGCATGGTGGCGATCACCGTCCAGCCCTTGCTGGCGAACAGCAGGGCCGTGGCCCGGCCCAGGCCGGTGGAGCTGCCGGTAATGAAGATGGTCTTGGTCATGGAAATCCTCCAAAGCGAATTGAAATTCAATTTCTACGCATAGCGAAGCGGCTACGCCTTGAGCGCGTCCCAGCAGAGCGTCGCGACGCTCTCCTGGAAGGCGGCGTAGCCAGCCGCCGACATGCCCGCCGCCAAAGGCGCCATGGCCTTCATGGTTCCGCCGACGAAGGCCATCATCCAGGCGGTGTCCAGGTCCTTGAGCAATTGCTCGAGCTTGCCACGCTCCAGCATCGCCGCCACCGGCCGGGCGCCAAGCGCCGCGGCTTCGCGGGTCTGCTCCGTCACATAAGGCGAATTCGCCATCTGCCCCATGAAGATAATTTCGGCTTCATGTTCAATGATATAGTCGAGATACGCCTTGGTCATCCGCGTGAACGCGGCGCGCAGGGGCAACCCGTCGTCCCGCAGGACGAAGTCGGAGAACGCCGTCTTGGTGTGCAGGTAGAGGGAGTCCAGCAGGGCGTCCTTGCCCCTGAAGTAGGTGTACACAGTTCCCGTCGCGATGCCGGCCCGGCGCGCCACCGCCTCGATCGACAGTCCAGCCAGTCCCACCGCCTGCACCTCGTGCAGCGTGGCGCGCAGGATGTCCTGCGCCTTGGCTTCGTCCTTTTGACGCATGGCTTATAATGAACAAGAATTCAACTTAAGGCAAGCGCCTAGTCGGCCAGCGCCCGCTTCAGCAGCTCCATCGCCCCGGCCGCGAACGCCCGCATGTTGGCGCTGCGGTCGCTGGAGCCGGTCTCGATCGTCAGCACGGCCTCGACCGGGCCGGAGATCGCCACACAGGTATGACCGGCCGCATCGCCATAGCCGTTGCCCGTCGGCCCCGCCGCCCCGGTCTCGGAGATCCCCCAGGTCGCCCCGAACCGCTCGCGCGACGTGCGCGCCAGCAGCAGCGCATAGGGCTCGCTGGACGAGCGCATGCCCTCCAGCGCCTCGCGCGGGATGTCGGTCAGCAGCACCCGAGCCTTGGGCGTGTAGACCACCGCCCCGCCGAGGTAGTAGGCGCTGGCGCCCGGCACGCTGAGCAGCGCCGCCGAGATCAGCCCCCCGGAGGAGCTCTCCGCCACCGCGATCTTCTCGCCGCGAGCCTTCAGCGCCTCGCCGATCTCCGCCGCCAGGGCTTCCAGCTCGTCCATCCCGTTCCTCACCTCTTGGCGATCTCCGCCTTAAGCGTCCATGATGGCGACATTCACGACAAGAACCAGACCGCCGGAGGAATTCATGGACGCCCAATCCCAGTGGACAGGCCTGGACGCGACCCGGTTGGAGCGGATCGGCGAGCACCTGGAGCGCAACTACATCGGCCCCGGCAAGATCACCGGCTGCCAGGTCAGCGTCGCGCGGCACGGCCACATCGCCTACCTCAAGTCGTTCGGCCAGATGGACCGCGAGCGCAACAAGCCCACCCGCGACGACACCATCTACCGCATCTATTCGATGACCAAGCCGATCACCTCGGTGGCGCTGATGACCCTGTATGAGCAGGGCTATTTCCAGCTCAACGATCCGGTCAGCCGCTACGTCCCGTCCTGGAAGGCCCACCGGGTCTGGGTCTCCGGCGAGGGCGACGACATGGTCACCGAGGCGCCCGGGCGCCCGATCACCTTCCGCGACGTGCTCAGCCACACGGCCGGCCTGACCTATGGCGGCGGCCTGCCCGGCGTCGGCATTCAGCACCCGATCGACAAGATCTACCGCGCGCTCAAGGTCCGCTCCGTGGGCGGCGCCGACACCATGCAGGAGTTCATGGACAAGCTGGGCCAGGTGCCGCTGCGCTACCAGCCCGGCCAGGCCTGGATGTACTCCCTGGCCACCGACGTCTGCGGCGCCCTGGTGGAGATCATCTCCGGCAAGCCCTTCGCACAGTATCTGCAGGACGTGATCTTCGATCCGCTGGACATGAAGGACACCGGCTTCTTCGTGGCGCCGGACAAGAAGGACCGCTTCGCCGCCAACTACGAGCGCGGTCCCGACAAGCGGCTCAAGCTGATGGACGACCCGGACACCTCCGAGTTCACCAAGGAGCCCGGCTTCAAGTCGGGCGGCGGCGGCCTCACCGGGACCACCGGCGACTACCTGCGGTTCTGCGAGATGCTGCGCCGGGGCGGCGAGCTCGACGGCCATCGGGTGCTGGGCCCGCGCACCATCGACATGATGCACATGAACCACCTGCCGGGGGGCAAGGACCTGACCCAGGTGGCCATCGGCGGCTTCTCCGAGACCGCCAACGAGGGCGTCGGCTTCGGCCTGGGCTTCGCCTCCACCATGAGCGAGGTGGCGACCGGCAGCCTGGGGTCGGGCGACTACTACTGGGGCGGCGCGGCCTCGACCATCTTCTGGGTCGATCCGAAGGAGGACCTGTCGATGGTCTTCATGACCCAGCTGATGCCCTCGGGCACCTTCAACTTCCGCGGCCAGCTCAAGAGCATCATCTATTCGTCGATCATCGACTGACGCTCAGACGTCCTCTCCCTCTCGGTTCGCGGGGGAGAGGACGTCATGCTGACACGCCGCTGTCAGCAGGCGGCGGCTAGACCTGTCCTTCGAACCCGAGGGACAGCCGATGGCCTACGACGCCTACGACGATGGACGCCGCGACTTCCTGTTCCTTTACGGCCGGTGGGCGGTGACGCATCGGCGGTTGACGGCGCGGGGCGTCGGCGCCGACGACTGGGACCAGTTCGAGGGGACCGCCTTCTGCCAGAGCCTGATGGGCGGGCTGTGCAATGTCGACGAGAACGACATGCCGGAGCGCGGCTTCCAGGGCCTGACCTTCCGCACCTTCGATGTCGCGCAGCGCCAGTGGGGCGTCTATTGGGTCAACAGCCAGGCCGGGACCCTGCAGGAACCGGTCTTCGGCCACTTCGAGAACGGGATCGGCCGGTTCCATGGCGAGGACGTGGACGATGGCCGGCCGGTCAAGGTGGTCTATGTCTGGGAGGCGATCGCCGCCGCCTCGGCCCGCTGGAGCCAGGCGTTTTCCTACGACGGCGGCGAGACCTGGGAGACCAACTGGACCATGGACTTCGCGCGCACGGCTTGAGGCCCGGCCACGGAGCGCCTAAGTCGGGGCCATGCCCATGTCCCAGCCCGACCTGGAAGCCGCCCTGCGCGAAGGCTTCCCCGACGCCGAGATCGCCATCGAAGACCTGGCCGGCGACGGCGACCACTACAAGGCCCGCATCGTCTCGACGGCGTTCAAGGGGCTGCCGCGGGTGCGCCAGCACCAGCTGGTCTATGCCGCGCTCAAGGGCAGGATGGGCGGCGAACTGCACGCGCTGGCGCTTGAGACCGCCGCACCGGCCTGACGCGCTTGACCGCGAGGGACAGGCTCCCTAGCTCTTGGTCTGAACATTCGCGCCGAAGGGGCGACCCCATGTCCGAAGCCAAGACCGCCGATCCCGTCCACGAGTTCATCGCCAAGGCGGTGGCGGACCATCCCGTGATCCTGTTCATGAAGGGCGTGCCGGAGCGGCCCCAGTGCGGGTTCTCGGCGACGTCGGTGCAGATTCTCGACCATCTGGGCGTGGACTTCGTCGGCGTCGACGTCCTGCAGAGCGAGCCGCTGCGCCAGGGCATCAAGGCCTTCTCCGACTGGCCGACCATCCCCCAGCTCTATGTGAAGGGCGAGTTCGTCGGCGGCTGCGACATCATCAAGGAGATGTTCCAGTCCGGCGAGCTGAAGACCCTCATGGAAGAGCAGGGCGTCCTGGAGGCGTGACCCGACTGCTCGGGCCGCCCGAAGGCCGCCAGGTCTTCCAGCTGGCGTTCGAGCCCACGCCCGCCGACATCGACGAGAACGGCCACGTGAACAACGTGGTCTATCTGCGCTGGGCCCAGGACATCGGCATCGCCCACTGGCGCTCGCGGGCCCCGGCCGAGGCGCAATCGACCTGGGCCTGGATCGCGCTCCGCCACGAGGTCGACTACCGCCGCGAGCTGAAGCTGGGCGAGACCGCCCACGGGCGCACCTGGGTCGCGGACGCCGCAAACGGCCCGCGCTTCGACCGCTTCATCCGCCTCGACCATCCGGACGGCGCCATGTGCGCCCAGGTCCACACCACCTGGGTGCTGATCGAACAGGCCACCGGCCGACCGCGCCGGGTTCCGGACTGGATCACCGAGGTGTTCACCTAAGGCCGCGGATGAACCCGCAGGTCGTCTCACAGGTTATTGTCCCGTGCCCGCCCCCAACCTCGACCTGTCCATTGTGCCCACCTGGATCCCGCCCTGGTCCATCGGCCTGGTGCTGATCGCCGCCGCCCTGGGCGCGGCGATCGTCCTGCACCGCTGGATCGTCCGCGGGCTCACCCGGCAGATGCGCAAACGCAGCGACTTCGCCCGCTCGCTGCTGATCCGCACCCAGGCGCCGGGACGGTTCGCCATGCTGGTCGGCGCGCTCAGCTGGTCGCTGAAGATCGCGCCGGTCGCGCCGCGGGTGGAGGGGACCCTGCAGCATGTCCTGCTGGTGGCCTTCATCGTGCTGGTCGGCTGGGCGCTGATGACCGCCCTGGACATCGTCACCGCCGTCTACCTGCGCCGCCACCGCACCGACGTCGACGACAACCTGCAGGCCCGCAAGCTGCTGACCCAGACGCGCATCCTGCGCCGCTCGCTGAACGTCCTGGTGCTGGTGGTCACCGTGGCCATGGCGCTGATGACGGTGCCGGGCGTGAAGCAGATCGGGGTCAGCCTGCTGGCGGCCGGCGGCGCGGCCAGCATCATCGTCGGCCTGGCGTTGCAGCCGGTGCTGTCGAACATCATGGCCGGCATTCAGATCGCCTTCACCCAGCCGATCCGCATCGACGACGCCGTCACCGTGGGCGGCGAGTTCGGCCATGTGGAGGAGATCAAGTCGACCTATGTGGTCATCCGCCTGACCGACCTGCGCCGCATGATCGTGCCGCTGAAGTACTTCCTGGAGCAGCCGTTCCAGAACTGGACGCTCGAGGCCTCCGACCTGATCGGCGAGGTCATGCTGCGGGTCGATCAGCGCGTGCCGATGGACCGGCTGCGCGCCGCGATCGAGGATATCGTCAAGGCCTCGCCCCACTGGGACGGCCGCCTGGTCAAGGTGCTGGTCAACGACATCTTCGAGAAGGACCTGCAGGTCCGCTGCCGGGTCAGCGCCAGGAACGCCGCCGAGTCGACCGAGCTGCGCGCCGAGGTCCGCGAGCAGGCGATCGCCTGGCTGCAGCGCGAGCTGCCCCAGGCCCTGCCCCGCAGCGGCGTCGAGTTCCCCGCCGCCCCTACGCCCCCGGCCCCGTCCAGGCGACGAGCGGGTTCAGCAGCACCACGGACCCCCGCCGCGCCACGCCCAGTTCGGCCCAACTGAAGCTGAGCTCTGTCCGGCCCATGGCGAACGACTTGCAGGCGTCCACCCGCCTGCGCGCAAACGCCAACCGCGCCGTGTCGCCCTTACGCTCCACGTAAAAGGTGAAGTCCACCTTGGCCGTGCAGCCGTTCGACGCCACGCTGATGGTGATCGCCTCGCGCCCGGCGTCGGCGCGGTAGAGCGGCTCCAGTTCGGGCAAGGCAGCCGGTGAGGGCGTGAGGCGCACGCCGGCCGCGCATCCGGACACGGCCAGAGCCGAGAGCACGAATAGCCTGCGATCCATCGGCCGACCTGACCACAGCAGCGGGGAACGCAAAAGGCCATCGCGGAGAACCGAGAATGAGGAACTCGCGCGCCTCGCGGTTCCTATCGAAGTGCTGCGCGGGCGTCTGGCGGTCCGCCGGTGCGGCGTGGCGGGGCGGGCCCCTAATGAGGACACGTGTTCACTTTTTGTTCTTGTGTTTCGGTTCGCTTTGAGCCATAGTGCTTTACGGCTGGCGGGCATTCGCCCCGCCTAATCGACATTTAGGGGGAGCAAATGGGCATTGGTCTCAAGGATCGTCTGCGCGCCGGCCTCGGCAGCATGGAGGAGTGGAGTCGCGATCGTCAGGCCGACTTGGCCCACGGCGTGGCGGAACTCGAGGCGAGGAGCCACCAGTTCTATCGCCAAGCCATTCGAGACGGGCAGGATACGCTCGCGCAAACGACTTCAGAATTGCGCGAGTTTGCCAAACAGCAGAGCATCTCGCAAACGCGGGCGGCGCGTCCCTCACAACTTCCCGCCGCGCATTCGGGCACATCGCAATCCCCACATTTGCAGATGAAGGACTCCCGCCCCACGGGCGATCTTCTTGAGAGCTCCAGGCGCGCCATTGGCGACATTCAGCGGAAGGCGCAGACAGCCTTGCAGCGCGCGGGAGACAGCGGCCCCGTGCGAATCCTCGCAGGTGATGCTGCCTACACGGCGGGCGATGCCGCGGGATTGGTCACCGGCACAGTCCATATGGGGCATGAACTGCTCGATGGCGCCGTGCTCGCTGGTCGCGTGTTCGACCCCACAGACGCCTTCCGACACCCGGTCGGCGAGGCGGGCTGGGACCGGTTATTCGGCGGAATAGGTGCGATGGCGAGCTCGGCGAAAGAAGCGGTCACCGATCCCGGCGCCGCAATTCAGCGGCTCTCCGAAGCGGGCGGTAGGCTGAGGCGCGAAACCGATCCAAGCGCGACGCCCACCGCCCCCACACTGTCGGGTGAAGTTAGTCGCAACTTCGGACTTGGCCGACGTGAAGGGGAAGTCACGATGGAAGTGCTTCCGTACCTCGCGGGCGCCGGCGAACTGAAGGCGACTGCGGAGCTTGGGGCGATGTCCAAGTTTAGCCGCATCGCCAAATATACGAAGCAAGGGTTCTCACCAGTTGAGGCTGAGTACCTTGCACAGCCTTACAAAGGGATGGGCCACCACTCGCTCTTGCCGCGTCGAAAAGGGTTGCCCGACTGGCTGGGCGGCGGACCGGTCCCTCAATGGATTTCAGACAGCGCCTTCAATGTCTTGAAGCCCCCCGGCATCAGCCGGGGGGACATGTACGAACTGCACTACAAGGTGGACCCGCACTTCCGCCGCGCGGGCCTTTCCGAGGGAGGTAACTGGGTCGGCAGCAGGCTCGGTCTCAAGGAATACGGCCCCCTACAGCAACGTTGGCATGGTACGCCGAACGCTACGAGGCGGGCGATTGCCGGCGGCGGAATTGCCGGAGCCATCCCATTCGGTGACGAAGAATGATGATGCTTAAGTCCTATGCGGAATGCGCCACTGTCTTGCCCGACGACCACGTCTGGGAGGACCAGAGGGTCGTCGTTTTTGGCGGACGCCTGGCTGCTGAAGCAATCGCCGAGATTCTCAGGAATCACGGCTATGACGTATCGTCGCCTGAGTGCATGGACGAGCATGGCTGGGATCTGAACGTTCGCATAAGCGGCAAGCGGATATGGCTGGAGATTCAAGGAGATTCGGGCTGCTTCATCCTGCAGGTGGAAGCCATGGTAGGAATCTTTGTCCGCAAGCGTGACCTCGATCTATCCTATTATGCGGCGTTCCTGACCAAACTGAACGAGGGCTTGAGACACGACCCCAGGTTCTTGAAGGTCGAATGGTACGCGCTCGATGCGCGGCAGTCGCCGACGGGAGACCCTGCAGACGATCCCTTGAGCGTCGCGTAGTACGCCGGAATCGCAAAAGGCCCCGGATCGCTCCGGGGCCTTCCCAATTCGGGTCGGGATCGGGCGCCGGTTAGGACGCGTAGAATTCGATGACCAGGTTGGGCTCCATCTTCACCGGGTACGGGACCTCGGCCAGGTCCGGCGTGCGGACGAAGGTGGCGGCCATCGCCTTGGTGTCGACGGTGATGTAGTCGGGCGTGTCGCGTTCGCCGGACTGCAGCGCTTCCAGCACCAGGGCCATGCTGCGCGAGCGCTCGCGCACGGAGACCACGTCGCCCGGCTTCACCCGGTAGGAGGCGATGTTCACCCGCTTGCCGTTCACCAGAACGTGGCCGTGGTTGACGAACTGGCGCGCCGCGAACGGGGTCGGCACGAACTTGGACCGGTAGACGATCGCGTCCAGCCGGGATTCCAGCAGCGCGATCAGGTTCTCCGAGGTGTTGCCCTTGCGGCTGGCGGCATCCTTGTAGATGCGAACGAACTGCTTCTCGGTGATGTTGCCGTAGTAGCCCTTCAGCTTCTGCTTGGCGCGGAGTTGAAGGCCAAAGTCCGAGACCTTGGACTTGCGGCGCTGGCCGTGCTGGCCGGGGCCATAGGCGCGGCTGTTGATGGGGGACTTCGGGCGGCCCCAGATGTTTTCGCCCATCCGGCGGTCGAGTTTGTACTTGGCGCTGTGGCGCTTGGACATGGATAGCTCTCTGTTCGACGCGGGCCGGCGTCCTCTTGAAGAGAACGCGATTGCAACGGCGGCTTCGCATCACCCGTCATAGGTATCCAGCCACACGAGGCGGACCCCGGCGGCTGGAAGGCGGCGTCTATGCCGCCCGGACCCCTTGGAGTCAAGGTCAGGCGGCGGTGATCGCCGGCAGGCGGTAACGGCCGTCGAGCAGTTCCTTGTGCGGCAGATAGGCTCGCAGGCTCAGCGTGAACGGCCCCAGCGCCGGCGCCGGCAGCCAGTTGGCGGAGCGCGCGCCGCCCGGGTCGGCGCGGGCGATCCAGATGTCCAGCGAGCCGTCGATGTTCGGGGTCAGGCCCGGCGTGCGGTCGCCGATCGAGTAGCGGCCGGCCGGGTTGGGGACCAGGAAGTACTGCCCCTGCGGGGTCGCCTCGTACATCGTCAGCGACCAGAAGCCGTCCACCGGCGGCAGGCCGCCCGGCGGGAAGTGCAGCCGGTAAGGGCCGGGACCCTTGAACATCCGGCCGTCCTCGCCGACCGGGTGCAGGTAGGTGGCCTCGGCCGGCGGCAGGGCGGCCAGGCCGGCCAGGGCCACCGCCGCGCGGAAGCGATAGTCGGTCCCGTAGACGCCCAGGTTGGCCGGCGGATAGTTCCAGCCCTGCACCGCCGTCATCCGCGGCCCGCCGCGCACCGCCGCCTTGGCCTCGGCGACCCCGGCCTCGATCCGGGCCCCGGCCGCCGCATCGAACCGTGCGCGGTCGAACCCGCCCGCGGCGGTCAGGCCCAGGGACCCGACCGCGCGGAAGAACGCCGCGTCCCGCGCCGGCGGCGGGTCCGACTCCAGCAGAGCGGCCAGCGAGGTGAAATAGTCCAGCGCCGGGGCGTCGCGGCCCACCACCGGCGGATAGGTCATGCCCGTCGGCCCGTCCAGGATCAGGGCGTCCTGCACCTTGTGGACCGCCGGCAGGTCGTCCGGGCCGGAGACCAGGGTGCGGGCCAGCAGCCAGGCATGCGGCGTCGCGATCCGCACCACGCCCGGCCCTTCGGTCGCCACGCCCGGACCCACCAGCGTGAAGCGGCCGCCCATGCGCCCGGTGGCGCGCGTGCCCAGCACCGCGTCGTTGTCACTGAACATGTTCATGGCGGCGATGGAGATATAGCGGTCGCCGGTGGGCGGGATGGTCAGGGTCACCGGCCCCCGGGTGAGGTCGAGCCAGGCGCTGGAATAGAGCGTGTCGTTGTTGGGGGCGGTGACCGCACGGGACTCCGAGGTGGCCAGCCGCCGCGCATGGGCGAAGCGGTTGACGCCCGGAGACGCGGGGCCGGCCAGGGCGCGGGCCCGCGTGCCGGCCATCTCGATGGTCGGCAGGCCATAGAGCCAGGCCTCCCGCGCCGCCGTCTTCAGGTCGCTGTCCGCCGCCCAGGCCCGGGTCGCCGGCGCCACGCCCAGGGCCGCCGCCG
>NZ_JANXWD010000074.1 GCF_025351295.1 Phenylobacterium sp. | reverse complement strand
GTGGTGCAGCTCGTACTTCTCCTTCAGGCCGCGCAGGATCGAGACGGTGTCCTCCACCGTGGGTTCGCTGACGAACACCGGCTGGAAGCGGCGCGCCAGGGCGGCGTCCTTCTCGACGTTCTTGCGGTACTCATCCAGCGTCGTCGCACCGACGCAGTGCAGCTCGCCGCGAGCCAGGGCCGGCTTCAAGAGGTTGGAGGCGTCCATCGCGCCCTCGCTCTTCCCAGCGCCCACCAGGGTGTGCATCTCGTCGATGAACAGGATGATCGAGCCCTCGGCCGCGGTGACCTCGTTCAGCACCGCCTTCAGCCGCTCCTCGAACTCGCCGCGGTACTTCGCGCCGGCGATCAGCGAGCCCATGTCCAGGCTGAGCAGCTTCTTGTCCTTCAACCCCTCGGGCACGTCGCCGTTGACGATGCGCAGCGCCAGGCCCTCGACGATGGCGGTCTTGCCGACCCCAGGCTCGCCGATCAGCACGGGGTTGTTCTTGGTGCGGCGCTGCAGGACCTGGATGGTGCGGCGGATCTCCTCGTCACGACCGATCACCGGGTCCAGCTTGCCGTCGCGGGCGGCCTGGGTCAGGTCGCGGGCATAGCGCTTGAGGGCGTCGTAGCCGTCCTCGGCCGAGGCTGAGTCGGCCGTGCGGCCCTTGCGGATCGCCACGGCGGCGTCTTCCAGACCCTTGGGCGTGACCCCGGCGTCCTTCAGCAGCTTGGCGGTCGCGCCGCCTTCCTTGGCTAGCGCGATCAGCAGCCGCTCGGTGGTGACGAAGGCGTCCCCGGCGGTCTTGGCGCCGGCCTCGGCCTCGACGAACACCCGGGCGGTCTCCGGGGTCATGTAGAGCTGGCCGGAGCCGCCCTCGACCTTCGGGATGCGGGTGAGCGCGGCCTCGACGGACGTGTCGAGCTCTTCGGGCCGACCACCGGCGCTCTTGATCAGGGCGTCGGAGAGGCCGTCCTTCTCCTCGAGCAACACCTTCAGGATGTGCTCGGGCGCCAGCTGCTGGTGCCGCCGCGCGAGCGCCAGGCTCTGCGCCGACTGGATCGCCTGCTTGGCGCGATCGGAATAGATGTCGATGTTCATAGGGTCCCCATTGCGGCGGATCGTCGGACATCGCCTTGAGCAAGCGCAACGTCCGGACAGCCCCGATGTAGTGTGGCAATTGCGCCACACAAGGGCAGAGCGCCTGACCTCAGGTCCTCGTCCGGAGAACGGCCACGGCCTGGGAGGGTTCATCGACGCCGCCGGGAATCATCTCGGCGACATCGAAGCCGGCCGCCGCCAGCGCCGCGAGCCGCGCGGTCGCCGTCCATGCGGACATGTAGTTGGAGCCCTCCAGGGCCTGGTTCCAGACCACGTAGCCCTCGGCGGCCAGCCGCGGCGCCACGTCGGGCGGCCCCCAGGCGGCGGCATAGGCCTCGTCGTGGAAGGTCAGCAGCGCCAGGCCGCCCGGCCGTAGCACCCGGGCGATCTCCGCCAGCCAGGCCCGCGCCGTCGCCTCGGTCAGATGGGTCAGCACCGAGTGGGCGTAGACCAGGTCCACCGCGCCATCGCCCAGCGCCAGCGGCGGCTGCAGCCCGTTGGTCGCATAGGCCCCAGGCAGGTTCGCCGCGCACCACCCGGCCAGCTTCGGATTGAGGTCCGAGCCGTGGAACCGGCCCCCCGCCGCGATCACCGCCGGCGCCAGCCAGCGCGCGATCCGCCCCGCCCCGCAGCCGAAGTCCAGCACCCCGATCCCCGCCGCCACATCGACGCCATGCCGCGCCGCCAAGTCCGCGAACATCGCCGCGTCGCTCCGCCCCCGCTCGGAGAACCAAATCCGCGAGGGCCCGCTGACCAGCACCACCAGCTCGGCCGGCGGCATCGGCCGCCCGTCATCGGCCTCGTCGCCCAGCCCGCGCGCCGAACGCCGCTCCAGCCATCGGTAATAGGGCCCGATCAGCCCCGTCCGCTCCATAAGGCGGCGGACGACCCGGCGCAGGGGTTTCAGCATGCGCCGGCCATACATCAGTTCGGCGGGTTGTTCTTCTCGAGGAAGGCGATCATGGCGGCGAGAGTCTGGATGCGGGTCTCGCCGCGCGAAAGCCAGTGATCCTCGCCCTTCAGCACGACGAACTCCACCGGCCTGCCGGCCTTCTTCAGCGCGTCGGCCATGATCTGGCTCTGCTCCAGCGGCACCACCGAATCGTCCCGCCCGTGGATCAGCAGGACCGGCACGTTCACCTTGTCGCCGCGAGCCGCCGGCGAGAGGTCGGTCAGGATCTGGTCCTTGCCGTCGTCCGCGCCCATGAACCGGATCCAGTAGCGGAAGGCGGCCTCACTGCGCACCTTCGACCACGCGACCATCCGTTTCAGATCGGACACCCCGCCATACGAGGCGGCGCATCGATAGACCCCCGTATCGATCGCCGCG
>NZ_JANXWD010000032.1 GCF_025351295.1 Phenylobacterium sp. | reverse complement strand
GTATCTTCTGGCGTCCACGCTCCGGTACGCACGCAACCGCCGACGAGGTGGAAGGTGGGCCAGAAAATCAGGCTGTAGCCAACCGCCAGATCATAGCTGCCCTTCATCGCGATCCAGTCGCGCGCATCAACGTCGCTGTCGTCGGTGTTCCACTGCGGAAGGTCCGCGATCAGGTGATCCGGATAGGGAGAATCAGGGTGCGCAACCATTGTCGTCCCCCGTCATTGATCTCACGGCAGGCAAACATGGCTGCCATGAGATCTATGGCGCAGAGCGTGCCGACGCGCGTCTTCTGACCACCGCGCTTCAACCCCCACCGCTGTCATCCCGGTTTCGCGGCACGCGAAGACCGGGACCCACGACTGTCCCCCGCGCCGCAGCTTCCGGGCGTGCCGTGGCGATCGTGGGTCCTGGTCTTTGGCTGCGCCAAACCCAGGATGACACGCGGGGTAGAATTTCCGGGCGTGAGCTTGGTGTTTCCTGCCCGGCCGCTACCGCGCGGCCCAGCCGGCCCCCGCCCGCCGCCGCCGCACGGCCGCGCCGGCCAGGCCGAAGCCGGTGAGCATCAGGGCCCAGGTCGCCGGTTCGGGGACCGCGAAGGACGAGAAGCTGAAGGCCCGGATGTTGGCCGAGGCGTTGGCGAGGTTGGTGCCGTCGCCGAGCAGCAGGAAGGACTCGGGGCCGACGATGTCGAACGTCGCGCCGCTGAGGACGGTGACGCCGTTGACGTCGAGCGAGGTGCGGGCGCCGGAGCCGTAGAGCTCATAGGTGTTGTAGGCGGCGGGATCGAAGCCGGGCGGATACTCGTAGACGCTGACGCCGCCGATGGTCGCGCCGAACCGCGGGCCGGCCAGCCCGACGTAGCGGTAGAAGGTGGGCGTGGAGATCCCGAACGAGACGCCGAACGGATAGTCGGGCACGCTCCCCGCCTCGCGGCCGGTGAGGCTGGCGACGACCTTGATCGCGAAGGTGTCGGTGGGGCCGATGGTGACCGGCAGGGTGTAGTAGCTGGCGTTGAACCCCGTCGTGCCGATGCCGATGCTGTCCTGGCGCAGTTCCCCGCCGACCACCGAATAGACCCGGGTCTCCGGGACGACGCCCACATAGCCCCAGCCCTGGGCGCTGGGCAGGCGGCCGGTGTCCAGGACGTAGGTGTTGGTCGCGGCGCTTGCCGGATGGGCCGCCGCCAGGACGGCGAGGGCGCCCAGGGCGGCGGCGGATTTCAGGGGGGTGCGCATGACAGGTCTCCGAGGGTGATCCTCATGCCCGCCGATCATCCACGGATTTTCGCGCCGCGCGCTACCTGAACGAGTAGCGGCGCGCGCCGACGGGCAGGCTTGCTGGCGCTGGCGCGATGCGGTGGGGGTGGCGTACGGTGCGCTCGCGCGATCGCCCTTCCAGCCCCGGGACCTGCATGCCGAAGCCTCATCACGCCTTCCTCAAGGCCAGAACCGGCCTGCTGGCGCTGGTGGCGCTCAGCCTGGCGCTGGGCGCGGGGCCGGCGCTCGCGGCCAAGGCGGTCGACCCCAAGGTCTCCTCGATCGTGCCGGCCGACGCCGCGGCGCTGGGGTTCGATCCGGCGAAGCTGGACGTGGCGCGCCAGGCGCTGAAGGCCGACGTGGCCTCGGGCAAGATCGTCGGCGCCTACCTGCTGGTCGGGCGGCACGGCAAGGTGGCCTTCCAGGAGGGCTTCGGGGTGCAGGGGCCGGGCCAGGCCACGCCGGTCAGCGACGAGACCATCTTCCGGGTGTTCTCGATGACCAAGCCGGTCGTCACCGTGACCGCCATGACCCTTGTCGAGCAGGGCAAGCTGGACCTGGACGCGCCGGTGTCGAAATACCTGCCGGAGTACGCCAACCTGCGGGTCTGGCAGGCCGATGGGTCCAGCGTGCCGGCGACCCGGCCGATGCTGGTCCGCAACCTGATGAGCCACACCTCCGGCCTGATCTACGGCTTCATCCAGCCGACGACGCCGATCTCCAAGGCCTGGGCCGCCGGCGGCGAGGGCCGCGACGACCTGACCGCGCGCGACTACGCCCGGCTGATCGCCAAGCTGCCGCTGCGCACCGAGCCGGGCACGGCCTGGTACTATTCCCACTCGACCGACGTGCTGGGCGCGGTGGTCGAGGTGGCCGGCGGCAAGCCGCTGGACGTCCTCGTCCGGGAGCGGGTGACCGGCCCCCTGGGCATGACCGACACCGCGTTCTGGCAGCCGGAGGCCAGGCGGGCGCGGTTCGCCGAGCCGAAGGCGGTGGGGTCGTTCTACGACTACGCCAAGCCGACGCCGTACCTGTCGGGCGGCGGCGGAATGTCGTCGACCGCCGAGGACTACCTGCGCTTCGTGCTGATGCTGGAGGGCGACGGCCAGTACAAGGGCGTGCGGATCATCAAGCCCGAGACCCTGGCCCGCATGCGCCAGGACGAGACCACGCCGGCGATGCGGGCGGCGGGCCTGTTCTTCCCCGGCCCCGGGATGGGGTTCGGGCTGGGCTTCAGCCTGGTCAACGACGACACCGTGCAGCGCCCGGGGAAGGGCGCCTTCTCATGGTGGGGCATCGCCGGGACCGAGTTCTGGGTCGACCCGAAGAACGACGTCGTCATGGTGTTCATGATCCAGAGCCGCGAGCTGGCCATGGAGTACCAGCGCAGGAACCGGGCGTGGATCTACGACGCGCTGGTCAAGTAGGCGGTCGGAGCCTGGGACGGCTACAGCGCGCGTCGCCCCTGCACGAAATGCAGCACGACCAGGACCAGGGCGATCAGGAGGATGACGTGGATGGCCGCGGCGGTGATGTGAAAGGCGAAGAAGCCCAGCAGCCACATGACGACCAATACGACCGCGATAATTCCGAGCATCGTCCTGTCTCCCGACGGTTTTCCGGGCCATGGACGGCGCCCGCGGAGTGCAGAGCGCGTGGCTGAGCCATGCGTTCCCCCGACCGCTGGATCCCGCGCAGGCGTGGACCCAGGCCGCAAGCCGCAGGACAGGACCGACGATCATGACTGAGACCATCGGCTTCATCGGCCTGGGCGACCTGGGGCGGCCCATCGCGGCCAACCTGCTCGCGGCGGGCTATGGCCTGCGGGTCCACAACCGCACGGCGGCCAAGGCCGATGCGCTGGTGGCCCAGGGCGCCCACCGCGCCGACCGGGCGGTCGACGCGGTGCGCGCCGGTGGCATCGTCGCCACCCTGCTGTGGGACGACGCTTCGGTCGAAGAGGTGGTGACCCGCGACGGCTTCCTCGAACGGCTGGGGCCCGGCGGGGTGCACATCTCGATGAGCACCGTGTCGCCGGAGGGGTCGAAGCGGCTGGCCGCCCTGCACGCCGCCCACGGCTGCCAGTTCGTGGAGGCGCCGGTGTTCGGCCGGCCGGAGGCGGCGGTCGCCCGCCAGCTGTGGATCGTCTGCGCCGGCGCCCAGGCGGCCAAGGATCGCGTGCGGCCGGTGCTGGAGGCCATGGGCGCGCGGGAGATCTTCGATTTCGGCGAGGCGATCGGGGCGGCGACGACGCTCAAGCTGCTGGGCAACTTCCTGCTGATCTCGGCCGCCCAGTCCCTGACCGAGGGACTGTCGATGGTGGAGAAAAGCGGCTTCGATCCGAGGGCGGCGCTCGACATGCTGACCCGCACCCTGTTCCCGTCGCCGATCTATCAGACCTACGGCCGGATGATCGTCGAGAAGTCGGGCGGCTTCAGCCAGAGTCCGATTCCCGCCAAGGACCTGGGCCTGTTCACGGCCGCCGCGGACCAGCTGGGGGCGCCGGCGCCGCTGGCCAGCCTGCTGCTCGAACTGCGGACCCGAGGCGCGTAGGCTGCCTACGCCGAACAAGGAGCCCCCTGCATGTCCCTCTCCCCCGTCCTCTACGGAAATGTCTGCCAGGGCCTGACGGCGGCGCTGCACGACCACGGCGTGCTGGTCGTCACCTTCACGGCGCCGGAGCGGATGAACGCCTTGGACCAGTCCATGAAGCGCGACCTGATCGAGCTGGTCACCCGCGTGCAGATGGACGATGCGGTCCGGGTCTTGGTGTTCACCGGCGAGGGCCGGGCGTTCTGCGCCGGCGACCACATGGGCGGCTATCACGAGGGCGAGCCGGCCAGCGTGGCCAAGATCGGCGGCGGGCATTCGACGCCGATCGGCACCGCCCAGGCGCTGCGGGTCTACTCCCAGGCGCTGAATCTGGCGGTGCGCAACCTGGACAAGCTGACCATCGCGGCGATCAACGGGCCGGCGATCCAGACCGGGCTGTCGCTGGCGCTGTGCTGCGACTTCCGGATCGGCTCGACGGCGGCCCGGCTGGGCAGCGCGACCCTGCGCTTCGCGTTGCTGCCGGACGAAGGGGGGCACGCGTTGCTGGTGCAGCATCTGGGCCTGGCCCAGGCTCTGGACTTCGTGCTGCGCAAGCGGATCGTCGACGCCGAGACCGCCCTGCGGCTGGGCCTGCTGAACGAGGTGGTGACGCCGGACGCGCTGCTGCCGGCCGCCATGGCGCTGGCCGCCGAGCTGGCCGAGGGGCCGCAGGTGGCGATGCGGATGCTCAAGCGCTCGCTCTACAACGCCGCGGAATCCACCTTCAGCCAGGCGCTGGACGACATCGCCGTCCGCACGGCCGTCACCGACCACCACCCCGACGCCCGCGACGGCGGCGCCTCGTTCCGCGAGAAACGGGCCCCGAAGTTCAACGCCTGGCTGGAGGGGGAGTAGGCTACTCCCCTGCCTTGACCGCCTCGGCCGCCTTGTTCAGGTCGGGGGCGTTGGGGGAGTTCATCGCCGCGCCGGTCTGCATGCCGGCCTTTAGCGCGGCGGCGGCGCCCTCGTGGGACATGATCTTGCTCAGCACCGCCTGGCCGGCGCGCTCGAACCATTCGCGGTTGTCGATCACGTGCTGGCGGGAGGTGCGATAGCCCTCGAGCAGGCCGTGGATCTCGGGGATCACGTAGCGCGCCACGAGATCCCAGCTTTTCAGCGTGTTCTCGCGGTTGGCCCAGTCGTGGGCGAAGCCCAGCACCGCGCCGAACCCGCCGGCCGAGGCGGCCAGCTTGCGGATCGCGGCGACCAGATCGTCCGGCGTGCCGATCACCGAGGCGGCGCCGGCCACGAAGGCGGTCTGGTCCACGGCGTCGTCGGCACTCTTGAACGGCAGCGCGCCCGGCCGCATCAGGGTGCCGACGGTGTATTCGTTATGCCACTGCATCAAGCCCTGGCCGGCCTGGGCGCGGGCTTCCTCGCGGGTCTCGGCTATGTGCCAGCTCATCAGCACCCGCCAGTCCTTGCGGTCCACGGTCTTGCCCGACTTGGCCGCCGCCTGCTCGGCGAAGCCCCATTGGGTCGGCAGCGCCGCCAGGCCGGCGTCGGAATTCGAGCCGATCGACAGCACGCCCATGCCGTACTTCCCGGCCAGGGTCATGCCGGATGGGCTGATCGAGGATGCGGTGACCATCGGCATGTCTTCCTGCAGCGGGAAGAGCTGCAGCCTGGCGTCGCGCAGGGTGAACCAGTCGCTCTGGTGGCTGACCCGCTCGCCGGCGAACAGGCGCTTGATGACCCCGATGGCCTCATCCTGGCGGTCGCGCTGGGTCATCGGGTCGATCCCCAGCATGTGGGCGTCCGACGGCAGGGCGCCGGGGCCGGTGCCGAAGATCACGCGCCCGCCGGTCATGTGGTCCAGCTGCACCATCCGCTGGGCGATGGTGAAGGGGTGGTGATAGGGCAGGGAGACCACGCCGGTGCCCAGGCGGATGCGATGGGTGTGCTCGCCGACCGCGGCCAGGAACATCTCCGGCGAGGCGATCGTCTCCCAGCCGGTGGAGTGGTGTTCGCCGACCCAGAACTCGTCATAGCCCAGCGCGTCCAGATGCGCCGCGAACCTGATGTCGTTGCGCATCTGCAG
>NZ_JANXWD010000008.1 GCF_025351295.1 Phenylobacterium sp. | reverse complement strand
TAGACCGCGAAGCGGTGGAGGGGGCGCTGGAACGGGCGCGGGCTCTCAGTCCGACCAGGCCTTGCCGAACCGTTCGATGAGCGCGAACGCCCCGGACGGGCCCCAGCTGCCGGCGGCGTAGGGCTTGGGGGCCAGACCCGCTTCGGCCCAGGCGTCGGCGACGCCGTCGACCCAGCGCCAGGCTTCCTCGACCTCGTCGCGGCGGACGAACAGGGTGGCGTCGCCGTGGATCACGTCCAGCAGCAAGCGCTCGTAGGCGATCCGCCGTCGCCCGCCGGCGCCCTCATAGGTGCGCAGCAGCGACAGCGACAGCGGCAGGGACTGCAGCCGCATGCCGCCTTGGCTGAGGCCGGGCGCCTTGTTCATCAGGCTGAGCTGGATGTCCTCGTCCGGCTGCAGATCGATGACCAGGCGGTTGGGCGACAGATCGTGAGCCGAGGCCTGGCCGAAGATCGAATGCGGCACCGGCTTGAACTGGATCGCGACCTGGGTGCGCTTCTCGGGCATCCGCTTGCCGGTGCGCAAGAAGAACGGCACCCCAGCCCAGCGCCAGTTGTCAATGTCGGCGCGCAGGGCGACGAAGGTCTCTGTGCCGCTCTTCTGGCCGCGCTCGGCCTCATAGCCCTCGACGGATTTCCCGCCGACCACGCCCGGCGTGTACTGGCCGCGCACCGAGCGCTCCTGGGCGTCGACGCGGGTGAAGCGACGCAGCGAGCGCAGCACCTTCACCTTCTCGTTGCGCACCGAGTCCGGCTCCATGTCGGCCGGCGGCTCCATGGCCACCAGGCATAGCAGCTGCAGCATGTGGTTCTGCAGCATGTCCCGGAGCGCGCCATATTCGTCGTAGTAGGGCCAGCGCTCGCCGACCCCCTCGGTCTCCGCCACCGTGATCTGCACATGGTCGATGGCCAGGTTGTTCCACAGCGGCTCGAACAGGGCGTTGGCGAAGCGCAGCGCGATCAGGTTCTGGACAGTCTCCTTGCCCAGGTAGTGGTCGATGCGGAAGATCTGTTCCTCGTCGAACACCGCGCCCAGGGCGGCGTTGATCTGACGCGAGGTCTCCAGGTCGCGGCCGATCGGCTTTTCCAGCACGATGCGGGCGGCCTCGGTGGCCAGGCCGGCGGCGGCCAGGGCCACGCAGACCTTCTCATAGAGGCTGGGCGAGATCGCGAGATAGAAGAACGGCGCCTTGGCCCCGTCCAGCGCGGCCTTCAGCTTCGCCAAGTCTTCGGCCTTGGTGGCGTCGGCGACGACATAGCTCAGCCGTCCGGAAAACCGTGTCCAGACCGCGGCGTCCACGCCCTCGGGGCGTTCGCTGAGGGTCTGGTGGGCCAGGTCCAGGAAGGCCGCGCGGGTCAGGTCGGCCCGGGCGGTCGCGACGATTCGGAAATCGTCGGGCAGGAAGCCGTCGGCGTCGAGGAAGTACAGCGAGGCCAGCAGCATCCGCCGCGCCAGGTCGCCGGTGCCGCCGAACAGCACGATCGCGTCAGCCTGCGGCGGTCCCGGCATCGCTCTTCCTCAGTGGTCGCAGGGGCGTAACACCCCGCCACGGCCCCTGGCGTCAAGGGTCCGGGCGCCTTTTCGTGTCCGCGGGGCGTAGGATCAAAACGGGGGCCCTCCGCGTTATCCCTACACCAGGGGTGGGAGTACCATGTCCGTCGAAGCATCTGTCCTAAATCTGCCCGCGCCGAAGCCGCTTCGGCTGGCCGAGGCCGCGCTGTTCCTAGACCTCGACGGCACGCTGGCGCCGATCGCCGCGCGGCCCCAGGACGTGCATGCCGATCCGCGGCGCACGCGCCTGCTGGACCAACTGAACGCCGGCCTGAACGGCCGTCTCGCGGTGGTCAGCGGTCGCACCCTGGCCGATATCGACCGCATCCTGGAGGGCCGGATCACCTGCGTGGCTGCCGTCCACGGCCTGGTCCGCCGCGACGGCGACGGGACTCTTCATGAGCCCAGGCCGCACCTCGCCCTGGCCGAGGTCATCGAGAAGCTGCGGCGGTTCGCGGTCCGCGACCCCGGCCTGATCGTCGAGGAGAAGGGCGCCAGCGTCGCCCTGCACTTCCGCATGGCCCAGGCCCAGGCCGGCGCGGCGCGCCTGCTGGCCCGCCGGCTGGCCGCCGAGACCGGCCTCGCCCTGCAGGACGGCGACATGGTCGAGGAGCTGCGCACCCCGGGTCCGGCCAAGGGGGATTCGATCCGCGGCTTCATGCAGACCCCGGTGTTCCGGGGCGCGCTTCCAGTGTTCGTCGGCGACGACGTGACCGACGAGCACGGCTTCGCCGAGGTCGAGCGCCTGGGCGGGGTCGGGGTTCTGGTCGGCCGGCCGCGCGCCACTCACGCTCGTTTCGGCCTGCGCGGCGTCGAGGACGTCATGGCCTGGCTGGAGGCTGCGCAGTGACCCGGCTTCGCCAAGGCTCCGCAGCGCAGGGCCGCGATCCTTCGAAGCTCCTGAAGGGAGCGCAGTAGGATGGGCCGCCTGATTGTGGTCTCCAACCGGGTAAGCCCCTCGACGGGCGAGGGGGGCGAGAGCGTCGGCGGCCTGGCCATGGCGCTGTCGGCGGCGCTTCGGCAGTATTCCGGGGTCTGGTTCGGCTGGAGCGGCAAGACCACGCCGGAATTCACCGGCCAGCTCCATATCGAGACCATCGGCGGCGTCACCTCGGCCACCGTCGACCTGGAGGAGATCGACCTCGAGGAATATTACAACGGCTACGCCAACAAGACCCTGTGGCCGCTGTTCCACTACCGCATCGACCTGGCCGCCTTCGACCGGGCGTTCGGCGAAGGCTATGGCCGGGTCAACCGCCGCTTCGCCCAGACCCTGGCCCCGCTGATCGAGCCCGACGACATCATCTGGGTGCACGATTACCACCTGATCCCCCTGGCCCGGGAACTGCGCAGCCTGGGGATCCGGAACCGGATCGGATTCTTCCTGCACATCCCCTGGCCGGCGCACCAGGTGATGATCAACCTGCCCCGCCACCGCCAGTTGGTGGAGGCGATGTTCGACTACGACCTGGTCGGCTTCCAGACCGCTGAGTACCAGCAGGCGTTCGAGGAATACGTCTTCAACGAGGCCGACGGCGCCATGGTGCGGCCGGGCTGCGTGCGGGCGTTTGGCCGGGCGCTGGAGGTGGGCGCCTTCCCGATCGGCATCGACGCCGCCGACTTCGCCCGCATGACCAAGAGCGCCAAGGCGCGGCGCATGCACAATCTGATGAGCGCCTGCACGGTGTTCCGCCACCTGATCGTCGGCGTCGACCGGCTGGACTATTCCAAGGGGCTGGAGGAGCGGTTCATCGGCTTCGAGCGGTTTCTGCAGCAGAACCCCGACCAGCGGCGCGAGGTGATGATGCTGCAGATCGCCCCGGTCAGTCGCGAGGCGGTGGAGGCCTATCAGGAGATCCGCGGCCGGCTGGACGCGCTGTCCGGCCGCATCAACGGCGAGTTCGCCGACGTCGACTGGGCGCCCTTCCGCTATGTGAACCGCAACTACCGCCGCGACGAGCTGGCCGGCATCTACGGCGCGGCGCGGGTGGGGCTGGTGACCCCGCTGCGCGACGGCATGAACCTGGTCGCCAAGGAGTTCGTGGTGGCGCAGAACCCCGAGGATCCCGGCGTCCTGATCCTGTCGCGGTTCGCCGGGGCCGCGCACCAGATGCAGGAGGCCCTGCTGGTCAATCCGAACAGCGTCGAGGAGGTCGCCGACGCGCTGGCGCGGGCCCTGGCCATGGACAAGGCCGAGCGGATCGAGCGCTGGCAGGCGCTGTTCGAGGGCGTCGCGCGCGATGACGTCACCGCCTGGCGCGACAGCTATGTGGCCGCCCTGACCAAGAACGATCGCGAGGCCCGGCGGCCCGCCCTGGTGGTCTGATGGACCGGCTGGCCCGCTATCGATCCATGCGCGACTTCGCGAAGACCGCGGAGCCGGCGGGGGCGGAGCAGACCAAGACGTCGAACCGCCTGCGCTTCGTGATCCAGAAGCACGCCGCCACCCGCCTGCACTACGATTTCCGCCTGGAGTTGGACGGCGCGTTCAAGTCCTGGGCGGTGGCGCGCGGCCCCTCGCTGGACCCGGCCGACAAGCGCCTGGCGGTGGAGGTCGAGGACCATCCGCTGGACTACGGCGACTTCGAGGGGACCATCCCCAAGGGCCAGTACGGCGGCGGCACGGTGATGCTGTGGGACCGCGGCTACTGGGAGCCGGAAGGCGATCCGCACGCGGGGCTGAAGAGCGGCGACCTGAAGTTCACCCTCGACGGCGACCGGCTGAAGGGATCGTTCGTCCTGGTCCGCATGAAGCGGCGCGGCGGCGAAAAGCGCGACAACTGGCTGCTGATCAAGCACCATGACGGCTGGGCGGTGGAGGACCGCGGCGGCGCGCTGGTCGAGGAAGAGACCGCCTCGGTGGCCTCCGGTCGGGAGATGGCCGCCATCGCGGCGGGCAAGGGCAAGGGGCCCAGCAAGTTCATGACCGGCAACGGCCGCGCCACCGGCCAGGGCGTCTGGCAGTCCAAGCCGCGCGGCGAGACTGCGAAGGCGGGGCCGAAGCCGAAGCCCGCCGCCCTGCCGGACTTCGTCACCCCGCAGTTCGCCCGGTCCGTGGACCGGCCGCCGCAGGGCGCCGGCTGGGGCCACGAGATCAAGTTCGACGGCTACCGCCTGCAGCTGCGCGTGGAGGGCGGCAAGGCGACGCTCAGGACCCGCAAGGGGCTGGACTGGACGGCCAAGTTCAAGGCCATCGCGCAGACCGGGGCGGCTCTGCCGGATGGCCTCTACGACGGCGAGGCCTGCGCCCTGGACGCCGCCGGTTCGCCCGATTTCCCGGCGCTCCAGGCGGCGCTGGCAGACAGCAAGACAGACGACCTCATATACTTCTGCTTCGACGCGCTGTTCCTGGGCGGCGAGGATCTGCGCGAGCTGCCGCTGCGCGAACGCAAGTCCAGGTTGCAAATGGCGCTGAGGCGCGCCGGGCGCAACATCCGCTATGTCGACCACTTCGAGGCGCCGGGCGACGCGGTGCTGCAATCGGCGTGCAAGATGTCGCTGGAGGGCATCGTCTCCAAGAAGCTGGACGCGCCCTACCGGTCCGACCGCCACGACAGCTGGCAGAAGTCCAAGTGCCGCGCCGGGCATGAGGTGGTGATCGGCGGCTGGACCGGGGCGGCGGGCCAGCTGCGCTCGCTGCTGGTCGGCGTCCATCGGGGCGATAAGCTGATCTATGTCGGCCGCATCGGCACGGGGTTCGGCCGCGACACGGTGGCCCGGGTGCTGCCGCGCCTGGAGAAGGTCGCCAGCGAGAGCAGTCCGTTCTCCGGCCCCGGCGCGCCGAACAAGGCGGCCAACGTCCACTGGGCCACGCCGGATCTGGTGGCGGAGATCGAGTTCGCCGGCTTCACAGGTTCGGGCGCCGTGCGCCAGGGGTCGTTCAAGGGCCTGCGCGAGGACAAGCCCGCCGCCGAAGTCGAGGCCGAGACGCCGGTCCCGAAAGCGGCAGGCGGCAACGTGGTCATGGGGGTCACCCTCTCCAGCCCCGACAAGCCGATCTGGCCGGACGAGCATCTCACCAAGCTGGACCTCGCGCGCTATCTGGAAGCGGTCGGTCCCTGGATGATGCCGCACATCAAGGGCCGGCCCTGCTCGGTGATCCGCACCCCGGACGGCATCGGCGGCGAGCGGTTCTTCCAGCGCCACGCCGGCAGGGGCTCTTCGGCGCTGCTGACCGAGGTCACGGTGTTGGGCGACCACAAGCCCTACCTGCAGATCGACCGGATCGAGGCCCTGGCGGCGCTCGCCCAGATCTCGGCGGTGGAGTTCCACCCCTGGAACTGCCAGCCCGGCCAGCCCGAGGTCCCCGGCCGCCTGGTCTTCGACCTCGACCCCGACGAGGCGATCCCGTTCGAGCGGGTGATCGAGGCGGCCAGGGAGGTGAAGGCGCGGCTGCAAAGCCTGGGCCTGGAGGCGTTCTGCAAGACCACCGGCGGCAAGGGGCTGCACGTGGTCACGCCCCTGAAGGACAGGCAGGACGGGCCCGACTGGAAGGCCGCCAAACAGTTCGCCCGGGACCTCTGCCTGGCCATCGCCGCCGACCAGCCGGACCGCTACGTGGTCGCCATGTCCAAGGCCAGGCGGGTGGGCCGCATCTTCCTGGACTACCTGCGCAACGACCGCATGGCGACCGCCGTGGCGCCGCTGTCACCTCGCGCGCGGCCGGGCGCGCCGGTGTCGTTCCCGCTGACCTGGACCCAGGTGAAGACGGGCCTCGACCCCAAGGCCTGGACCGTCCGCACGGCCCCGGCCCTGTTGGCCAGGACCAAGGCCTGGGCGGACTACTGCGACGCCGAGCGCCCCCTGGCCGACGCGATCCGCAGGCTGAAGGCGCGCTGAGGCCCTTCTCCCAACGGCTGTCGTCGCGCTCCCAACGCGCATCATCCGCCATACCCGTCGACGATGTAGACCGTGCTCGTCGAGGTCGCCTCGCGGATCGGCAGGATGGCCAGATACTCCGGCGAATTGCGCCAGCGACGCGCGGCCTCGCGGCTGGCGAACCGCAGGACCACAAGGCGGTCCGGCGGCGCGGGGCCGTCGACCCGTTCCGGCTGGCCGCCGCGCACCACGTACTCGCCGCCATAGGCCGCCAGGATCGCCGGCACCTGGTCGGCGTAGGTCTGGAACCGCGTGGGGTCGGTGATGACGATCTCGTTGATCACATAGGCGGCCATGGGCCCTCCGGACTGGCGCCCCACGTTAGTCGTCCGGGCCGGGCTAAGCCCGCTTCTTCGCCGGCGCCTTGCGAACGGGCGCCTTGGCCGCCGTCTTGCGCGCGCCGCTGTCGCCCAGGCTGCGCTTCAGCGCCTCCATCAGGTCGATGACCTGGGCTTCCTTGGGTTCCTCGACCTTCTTCACGCCGTGGCCCCTTTCCTTTTCCTTGATCAGCGCCCGCAGCGCGTCCTCGTAGCGATCGTTGAACATTGAAGGATCGAACGGTCCCTCCTGCTGGCCGATGATCCTGGCGGCGATCTCGACCATGGCAGGCGGCGGCTTGTGGGCCGGGATGTGGCCGAACACCTCGCTGGCGTCCTTGACCTCGCGGTTGGAGCGCAGGGACCAGGCGACGATGCCCTTCTCGCGCGGCTCCAGCGCCATCAGTCGCTCGCGCTGGTGCATGACCAGCCGGCCCAGGGCGATCTTGCCGGCCTTGGCCATGGCCTGGCGGATCACGGTGAAGGCCTCGACCGCCATGTCGCCGTCGGGGGCCAGGAAATAGGGGTCGTTCCAGTACAGCCGGTCGATGTCGTCGGCGTCCACGAACCGCTCGATGTCCAGGGTCCGGGTGGTCTCCAGCCGGACGTTCTTGATCTCCTCATCGGTGACCACGACGTAGTGGCCCTTCTCGACCTCATAGCCTTTGACGAGGTCGGCGCGGTCCACCGGCCCGGTCTCGGGGTCGGTGGGAACCATCTTGATCCGGTTGTGGGTCTGCTTGTGCAGCATGTTGAAGCTGACATCGCCGCTCCGCTGGGTCGCGGTGTAGAGCGCCACCGGGCAGCTCACGAGCGAGAGCCGCAGGTAGCCCTGCCAGGTGGGACGGGTGGCCATGGGGTCGGACTCCGGAACGCGCGGAGTCGGAAACGCGGCGAAGGCCGAATCGGTTCGCCGACCTCGGCTTGGGTCCCCCGGATCGCTGCGGGACCGTGGGATGACGGGTTATTTCGCTAGCTTCAGGCTTGGCAACGCCGCCGTCTGCTGCGCGTCCAGCTGGACCTTGCGGAAGTTGGTCCGTACGCCGCTGCTCGCGCCGAATTCCATCAGCCGGTCCGTCCTGGGGTCATAGGCCGGCCACGCCGTGCTGCCGCACACCGGCGTCCCGGTCTTCGCGAAGCTGACCCAGCAGGCGTGCATCAGGGCGGCCATGGCCTTGTCCTCGTCGGTGACCACGCTCATCGGCGTGCGGCGGCCCCAGTATTCCCAGACGTACTGGATCTCGGCGGCGTGGGTGGCCCGGGTCATGGCCGGCCGGAACCGGCCGCCGACGTAGGAGAAGTGGTAGAGCCAGGCCGGCTGGCCGCCGGAGGCCTGCGCCGCCACCCAGCGGGCCGGCCCGCCCATGAAGCGGTCGGTGAACATGGCGCGCGCCAGCCTGTCGTCGTCGCCGGCGTCGGCCGGGTAGGCCGCCTTCATGGCATCGGTGACGCCCAGGCGCGCGAAGCTCGCGGACGTCGCCTTGGCCGGTCCCAGCAGCGAGTCCTCGCCGGAGTTGGAGCCGATGATCAGCGGCACGTCGGCGGCGTGTCCGCGCGCCAGGGCCTGCGACGGCGTCTCGGTCATCAGCTTGCCGTCGGTGAAGGGGCCATACTCCGCATCGATGGCGACCAGCTTCTCAACCGGGATGGCCCGCAGGTCGTCGATGGCGGCGGTCTCCGGGACGCCGATCGCGGCCAGCGCCGCGGCGCCCTCCTGCTCCTTGGCGGCCAGGGTCGTGGGCTTGAACCAGCCGGCGCCGCTCTCCACGATGGCCTTCTGGTAGAGCCCCTTGGCCGAGGGCGTGGCGAGCAGGGCCAGGGTGCTCATCCCGCCGGCGCTCTCGCCGAACACGGTGACGTTCTTCGGGTCGCCTCCGAACGCGGCGATATTCCGCTGCACCCATTTCAGCGCCGCGATCTGGTCCATCAGGCCGAAGTTGCCGGTGGGCTGCCCGCCCGCGGCCTTGGTGATCGCCGGGTGGGCGAAGTAGCCCAGGGCGCCCAGGCGGTAGTTGATGGTGACCACCACCACCCCGTCGCGGGCGAAGGCCTGTCCGTCGTAGATCGAGCCGGCGCCGGTCTGGTGGCCGCCGCCGTGGATCCAGACCATCACCGGGGCGCCCTTGGCCGCCTTGGGCGCAAAGACATTGAGCTGCAGGCAGTCCTCGGACTGGGCGCCGTTGGCCCCGCCGCTGTTGGGCGCGCCGTTGGCGTTCATCGGCTGTGGGCAGGAGGGGCCGGGATAGGCGGTCTCGCGAGGCGCGGTCCACGGCGCCACCGGCTGCGGCGGGGCCCAGCGCAGCAGGCCCACCGGCGGGGCGGCGAAGGGGATGTCGCGGAACACATTGGCGGTCTCGTGCACGACGCCGACGATCGGGCCGGAGTCGATCCGGGCGCTCACCAGCGGCAGGCGCGCGCCGCCGGGGTCCTGGGCCCGCGCCGAAACTCCGGCGGCCAGGGCCGCCGCCAGAGCCATCGCTCCGCAAAGGATGGAAACCCGCCGCCGCATGCCCGCCTCCGATCTGGTCCGGCCGCGATTAGCCCGCCTTTTCGTCCGCGCGACAACCGCGCACAGCCGTGTGCCGATCCGGCCGTCAGAACGCGGCCGTTACAAACTTGAGCCCCCGGTCACCCCGCCTTGCGTTGCCGCTTGGCGGTGAACATGGCCGTGTCGGCGGAGGCGATCAGGGCCTCGATATCGGCGTTCGGGGCGATTTCGGCGACGCCGTAGCTCAGCCGCACGCCGATGCGCGCGCCGGCCAGGTCGAGGGGTTCGCGTTCGATGATGTCGGCCAGGGCGGCGGCCTTGGCCTCGGCCGCGGCCCGGTCGGCCTGGAGCAGGACGACGGCGAACTCATCGCCGCCCATGCGGCCGACCACATCGGTGTCGCGCACATTGGCGATCAGGCGCGCCGCCACCTGCTGCAGGGCCGCGTCGCCGGCGGGATGGCCCAGGCGGTCGTTGATCGCCTTGAAGCCGTCGAGGTCGAAATAGACCAGGCTGGCCGCGCCGCCATATCGCTGGGACAGCGAGCTTGCCCGGCCCAGCTCGCGCACGAAGGCGCGGCGGTTGAGCAGCGGGGTGAGCGCGTCGCGGTCAGCCAGGCTCTCGGCCTCGTTCAGGCGCGTCTTCAGCCGGCCCACCTCGCCGCGCAGCTCGTCGAGCTCGCCCAGCAGGGTCCGGATCGCCGCCTTGACCGCCGGGGTCATCTCGACCTCGGGCACCCCCAGGAACTCGGCGGAGTCGACCCGCGCGGCGGCGGCGGCCCCGCGGCTGCCCGTGGGCGCAAGCGCGCGCCGTCGGACGGCCGCAACGGGCTCAGTGCGTGTGCCCCCGATCTTCATTGCCTCAGAGCCCTCCCCGCAAGGTTAACGGCACTCGACACCAAGGCGGTTAACGGATTCTAACCGGCGTCGGTTGTGCGCGCAAAGGCGGCGCCTATACTCCGCCGCCTTCACGACCACTTTCAGCCGAAGTCGACGGGATTCACGAGGATATGAGCGCGCCTGTCGCCATCATCATGGGCAGCCGGTCCGACTGGCCCGTGCTGCGCCATGCCGCCGACATGCTGGACGGGCTGGGCGTGGCCTATGAGGCCAAGGTGGTCTCCGCCCACCGCACGCCGGAGCGGATGTACGCCTTCGCCAAGGGCGCCAAGGCGGCGGGGTTCCAGGTGATCATCGCCGGCGCGGGCGGCGCGGCCCACCTGCCGGGTATGACCGCCTCGCTCACCGACCTGCCGGTGCTGGGGGTGCCGATCGAGTCGAAAGCTCTGAAGGGGATGGATAGCCTGCTGTCCATCGTCCAGATGCCCGGCGGCGTTCCGGTGGGGACCCTGGCGATCGGCGAGCCGGGGGCCAGGAACGCGGGGCTGATGGCGGCCCGGATCCTGGCCCTGGCCGATCCCGCCCTGGCCGAGCGGGTGGCGGCCTTCGCCGCGCAGCAGACCGCCAGCGTGTCCGAGGCGGTCGAGTAGGACGTGGCGATGCCGCAGTTTCCGCTTCCGCCCGGCTCGACCCTCGGCATCCTGGGGGGCGGGCAGCTGGGCCGCATGCTGGCCCTGGCCGCCGCGCGCCTGGGGTTCGACGTGGCCGTGCTGGAGCGCGACGCCGACAGCCCGGCCGGGCGCGTCGCCGCCCACTGCATCGTCGGCGCCTACGCCGACCCCGCCGCGCTGGCGCAGCTGGCCGCCCTGGCCAACGTCGTCACCTATGAGTTCGAGAACGTGCCGGCTGAGGCGGTGCTGACCCTGCAGTCGCTTGGCGTGGTCGTCGCTCCGGGCCCGGAAGCCCTGGCCGTGGCCCAGGACCGGGTGGCCGAGAAGCAGTTCCTGAACGCGAGCGGCGCACCCACCGTCGCCTTCGCCTCCGCCGCCAGCGCCGAGCAGGCCGTGGCCGTGGCCGCCGAGATGGGCCCGCCCGTGCTGATGAAGACCCGGCGCGAGGGCTATGACGGCAAGGGCCAGCGCTGGGTGGAGCACGCCCCGGACGCCGCCGCCGCGTTCAAGGCCCTGGGCGGCGTGCCGGTGATCCTGGAGGCGCCGGCCGACTTCGTGCGCGAGCTGTCGATCATCGCCGCCCGCGGCCGCGACGGCGCGACGGCCATCTATCCCCTGGCCGAGAACCACCATGAGGGCGGCATCCTGCGCCGCAGCCTGGCCCCGGCCACCGTTTCCCCGGCCCTGGCCGACCAGGCCGAGCGGATCGCCGCGCGCATCCTGCAGGGCCTCGACTATGTGGGCGTGGTGGGGATCGAGCTGTTCGAGATGCGCGATGGCCGCCTGCTGGTCAACGAGATCGCGCCGCGCGTCCACAACACCGGCCACTGGACCCAGGACGGCTGCGAGGTCGACCAGTTCGAACAGCACATCCGCGCCGTCGCCGGCTGGCCGCTGGGGCCGACCGCCGCCCACCACCGGGTGGAGATGCTGAACCTGCTGGGCGATGAGGCCGACGCCTGGCCCCGCCTGGCCCATGAGCCGGAGACCCGGCTGCATCTCTACGGCAAGCGCGACGCCAAGCCCGGGCGCAAGATGGGGCATGTGAACAAGCTGAAGCCGTTGTGAGACCTCGCCAGCGCGACGGTGACATCGCCGGAAACCGCATGCGATAGTCCCGGGGGGGGAAATTCGCATGTCGTCGCAGGCCCGCCAGGCCGCAGCTGTCCGGGGATCGGCGGGGCGAACCCAGGGCCGCCGGCTTGGCCTCGCCATCCTGGTGCTGATCGCGCTCTGCGGCGTCTGCGCGCCGTTCTTCGTCGACCTTATCGACCACAGCGCGCCGAAGGCGCGGGACGGGGTGGTCAGCTATGCCGGCCGGGGTCCGCTCAAGGCCCCGGTCGAGCTCGACGGCGACTGGCGGGCGATCTGGCGCTCGGGGCCGGCGGCCGGCGCGCACCTGGTGCTGCCGGTCCCCGGCGGATGGGCCGGGGTCAAGGTCGGCGGCCACACGCTGACGGAGAGCGGCGCGGCGTCCTATTTCCTGCGCCTTCGCGACCTGCCCGCCGGCAGCTACACCCTCTTCGTCCCCAAGGCCTACGCCGGCCTGCGGGTGTTCGTGAACGGGCGGCTGGTGTCGGAGCGCGGGGACTTCGGCGTCACCGCGGCGACCAGCCGCTACTACAGCCGCGCCCAGAACCTGCCGATCATGACGGACGGCGGGGACCTGAACCTGCAGATCGACGCCTCGACCTTCCACCACAAGGACAACGGCATGCCGGAGGCGCCGGTGTTCGGCCTGGCCGATCCGGTGAGCCACTGGCTGCTGTTCGACTGGCTGCGCAGCCTGCTGCTGGCGACGTCGCTGCTGCTGCTGGCCTGCCTGGGGGCGGTGGTGTTCGTGTTCCGGACCGAGGACCGGGCCTCGCTCTACCTGGCCTCCGGCTGCGCCCTGCTGCTGCCGCTGGTGGCCACCATGAGCCACGACAACCTGCTGCTGGTCGCCATGCCGAACCTCGACTTCGGGGTGATGATGGTGGTGCAGTACCTGACAGCCGCCGCGGCCCTGACCATGGCCCTGGCCTATACCCACGAGCTGTTCCCGCAGGAGAGCCCCAGGCTGCCCTACATCGCGCTGCAGGCGATCAACGCCGTGCGGTTCGCGATCTACGCGATCATCGGCGTGACCGGCGACATCCTGCTGCTGTCGCACTATTCGCAGGCCGCGGTCGTGTTCCGCACGATCCTGCTGATCTACATCGTGGGCGTGGTGACCGCTGCCTGCTTCCGCCGCCGCGACGGGGCGATCCTGTTCCTGTTCGGCCTGGGCGCGATGGTGGCCAGCATCATCTACACCGACCTGGTCAGCAACGTCGGCTTCCCGCAGATCTTCGGCCTCAACCTGCTGCCGATCGGCATGCTGCTGCTGCTGTTCTCGCAGCTGGTGATCCTGGCCGAGCGCTGGAGCGTGGCGATCAAGACCGAGGCCCAGGCGAACGGCGACCTGCGCCGCCTGCTGGACGTCAACATCTCGATCACCAGCGAGATGCAGCTGGAGGCGCTGCTGGCCAAGGTGGTCGAGGTCACCTCCAAGGTGATCCGCGCCGACCGCGGCTCGCTGTTCCTGCACGACGCCAAGACCGGTGAGCTGTGGTCGGTGGTCGCCGAGGGGCTGGACGAGCGGCAGATCCGCTTCCCGTCGACCGAAGGGCTGGCGGGCTGGGTGTTCACTCACGGCGAGGCGGTGAACCTGTCGGACGCCTATGAGGACGCGCGCTTCAACCGCGATGTGGACGCCGCCACCGGCTATCGCACCCAGGGCGTGCTGACGGTCCCGGTGACGGCCCGCGACGGCCGCCGCCTGGGGGTAATGCAGGCCCTGAACCGGCTGGACGGCGGGCGGTTCGACACCGCCGACCTGGAGCGGATGAGCGCGTTCGCCGCCCAGGCCGCCGTGGCCATCGACAACGCCATCCTGTTCTCGGAGGTGGCGGCCGAGCGGAACTATAACCAGAGCATCCTGCGCTCGATGTCGAGCGGCGTGGTCACCCTCGACCGGGAGGTGCGCGCGGCCAAGCTGAACCCGGCCGCCGCGCGGATCCTGGAGGCGCCGGTCGACAGCCTGGATGGCGTCGACGTGCACGCCTGGCTGGAGGCCAGCAATCCCGGCCTGCTGGCCGAGATCCAGGCCGTGGGCGTCAGCGGCCGGCCCAAGACCCTGCTGGACGCCGACGTCCGCACGGCGGCCGGCGAGACGATCTCCGCCAACCTCTCCATCGTGCCGCTGGTGGGCGATCAGGGCCCGGCCGGCGTGCTGATCCTCATCGAGGACATCAGCGAGGGCAAGCGCATGCAGGCGGCCATGCGCCGTTTCATGAGCCAGAAGGTCGTCGACCAGGTCATGGAGCACGACGAGGACGAGCTGCTGTTCGGCACCGCCTGCCGCGCCAGCGTCCTGTTCGCCGACATCCGCAACTTCACCTCGCTGGCCGAGACCCTGCAGCCGCGCGAGACGGTGGACATGCTCAACGAGATCTTCACCGACCTGGTCGAGGCGGTGTCCGCCAGCGACGGCGTGCTGGACAAGTTCCTGGGCGACGCGGTGATGGCCGTCTACGGCGCGCCGCTGCCGAGCGCCCGCGACCCGCAGAACGCCGTGGAGAGCGCGGTCAGCATGATGCGCATGGTCGCCGCCCTGAACGTGCGCCGCCGCCACCGCGGGCGCGAGGAGCTGACCCTGGGGGTCGGCATCGCCAGCGGCGAGGTGGTGGCCGGCACCATCGGCTCGCTGAAGCGGATGGACTACACGGTGATCGGCGACAGCGTGAACCTGGCGTCGCGCCTGCAGCAGCTGACCAAGCTGTACCAGGTGGGGGTGATCGTCTGCGAGGCGACCGCCCGGGCCCTGGACGGCGCCGTGCCGCTTCGCGAGCTGGATACCCTACGGGTGCGTGGCCGCCAGCGGCCGGCCAAGCTGTTCCAGGTGCTTACCGACGAGACGCCCTCGCCGGCGCTGGAGCCCTATGGCCGGGGCCGCGACCTGCTGGCGCGCCGGCGCTGGCGCGAGGCGATCGCTGCGTTCCGCGAGGCGGTGGCGGCCGATCCCACCGACCGGCCCTCGGTGCTGATGCTCGAGCGCGCCCAGGACCTGGCCCGCCGGCCGCCGCCGGCCGACTGGGACGGCGTCTGGGGCCTGCCGGACGCGGCATGAGCTTCGACAGCCAGGCGCGGCCGGTGCGCGGGTCGGAGACCTGGCGGGGACAGCTTGGCTGTGGTCCCCGCGTCCGGGCCTCAGACCCGGATGTCGAACAGCGAGCCGGGCCGCATGATCTTCTGCGGCGGCTCGGCCGGCTGGACGGCGGCGCGCATCACGGCGCGGACCGCTGGGGCGGCCGCCTGCGGGGCGGCGGCCTGGGCGACGGCGGCTGGTTGGGCCTGGCCCGACACCATCGCGAAGAACGCCCTCTGGGCGGCCAGCTTGGCGGCGTCCTGGGCCGGGCCGGCCATGGGGGTCAGGCTGGTCGGCGGCTGGGCGGAGGGGCGGATCGGGTTCACGGCGCGCCGAACATGGTTAACTTGCGGGCTCAACTTGACCCTCCCAGCTCAATGCCCGGTTAACGCGCCAGTTTCGCCAGCACATCGGCCTCCGGCTCGGTGAGCGGGCCGGTGTGCTTGGCCAGCACCTTGCCGCCGCGCCCGATGACATAGGTCTCCGGCACGCCGGTGACGCCGAACTCCACCCCGGCCCGGCCGTCGCGGTCCACCAGGGCCTGGACGTAGGGGTCGCCCAGCCGGGTCAACAGCGCCTGGGTGTTGGGCGGGGCGTCCTTGTAGGCGACGCCGACCAGCCGGACCTTCTCGCCCTTCAGGCCCATCAGCACCGGATGCTCGATCTCGCAGGGGGCGCACCAGGAGGCGAAGAAGTTGACGATGATCGGCCCGTCGGCCACGGCCTCGCGCAGCCGCACCGGCCGGCCGCCGGCCAGGTCCGGGAGGGTGAGGTCGGGGATCTCGCGGCCCACCAGGGTCCTGGGCTGGTAGTGCGGGTCGTGCCGCAGGGCGAAGAAATAGAACAGCGCGCCCAGCGCCAGCAGCGCGACAAGCGGCAGGGCGGCGATCCAGCGGCTCACTTTCTGGACAGCTCCTCGTAGCGCTTGCGCCAGCGCCGGGCGTGGTTCAGCGACAAGCCGATCATCGCCACGAAGACCACGGCGGTGACCACGAAGGCCGGGACGATGAACTCGGCGTACTTGAAGGCGAACATGCCTCAGGCCTTCGCCGCGCGCAGCGCCGCGGCCTCGGCGCGCCGGCGCCAGACCTCGCCGCGGATGCCCACCAGCCACAGCGAGCCGAACGCCGAGAGATAGGCCAGGCCCATGATCAGCAGCGGATGCAGGAACACCGGGGCCAGGCTCGATCCGCCCTTTTTGAACACCGAGGCGCCCTGGTGCAGGGTGTTCCACCAGTCGACGCTGTAGTGGACGATCGGCAGGTTGACCGCGCCGACCAGGGCCAGGATCGCCGCGGCGCGGGCGGCCTTGGCCTCGTCGTCCATCGAGGCCCGCAGCGCGATGTAGGCGACGTACAGCAGGAACAGCACCAGCACCGAGGTCAGCCGCGCGTCCCACACCCAGAAGGCGCCCCACATCGGCCGCCCCCACAGCGAGCCGGTGACCAGGGCCAGCAGGGTGAAGGCCGCGCCCAGCGGGGCGGCGGCCTGGGCGGCGGCGTCGGCCAGGGCATGGCGGAAGATCAGCGACAGGAAGCTGGCCACGCCCAGGCAGAGGTAGATGAAGCTGGCCAGCCAGGCGGCCGGCACATGGATGAACATGATCCGCACGGTCTGGCCCTGCTGGTAATCCTCCGGAGCGGTGAAGCCCAGGTAAAGGCCGACCACGGCCAGCACGGCAGCGATGACGCCGAACAGCGGGGCCGCCCAGCGCGAGAACGCCATGAAGCGCTCGGGATTGGCGAGGAAGGCGGGCGCCCAGTTCATGCGTCTCGCATAGAGTTCGCGCGCCCGCCGGGCAAGCCGCCCGCACATGCCACAGCCGGGCGGGGCGGTGGCGTCACGACAGCGCGTTCCGGCACGCGGCCGCCATCGCCAGGGGCCCCAGCGCCACCGCCAGGGCGGCATAGGCGCCGAGCAGGGCGAAGCCGGAGACCCACGGCAGGCCGCTGGAGAAGGCGTCCAGGGCGCCGCCGCCGAAGATCACCGGGGGTACGAACAGCGGCAGCACGATCACCGCGGTCAGCAGGCCGCCGCGCCGCGCGCCCAGGCTGAGCGCCGCCCCGATCCCGCCCACGAAGGCGAAGGCCACGCCGCCCAGCAGGGCGCAGGCGAAGATCAGCGGGGCGAGGTCGGGCTTGGCGCCCAGCGCGATGGCGGCGATGGGCGCGGCGACCGCCAGCGGCGCGCCGGTCGCCAGCCACTGACCGACGCACTTGATAAAGCAGGTCAGCTCGAGCGGGGTGGGCGACAGGGTCAGCAGGTCCAGCGCCCCATCCTCGTAGTCGCGCTCGAACAGCCGCTCCAGGGACAGCAGCGACGCCAGCGCCAGGGCCACCCAGGCCGCGCCGGGCGCGATGGCGGCCAGCCGCGCCGGCTCCGGCCCGATCGCCAGCGGCAGCAGGGTGGCGACCCCGGCGTAGAAGCCCACCGCCACCAGCGGCCCGCCGCCGCGGCCCCAGGCCAGCGCCGTCTCGCGCGACAGCAGGGCGGAGAGCCGGCTCATCCTACTTCGCTCCCTTCAGGAGCTTCGAAAGACGCATGTTTGCCCTCCGAAGCCTTGGCGTAGGAGGGCTCACGCCGAGAGCTCCAGGCGCTTGGCGGCGATCGGCAGCGGGTCGTGGACGGCGGCGACGATCATGCCACCCCCGGCCAGATGCCGGGCCATCAGGACGCCGAACCCCTCGCGCCAGCGGGCGTCCAGTGGGCTCAGCGGCTCGTCCAGCAGCACAGCGGCCGCGGCGCAGCCAGCAGCCGAGCCAGGGCCAGGCGCCGTCGCTGCCCCGCCGACAGCCGCCGCACCTCAAGGTCCAGCAGGGTGGTCAGTTCCAGCGCCTCGGCCGCCTCGCCGATCGCCCCGCCGCCGCACCACCGGCTCCAGAACGCCAGTTCCTCGCGCGCCGTCCGGGCCGCCTTCAGCCCGTCGGCGTGACCCACCAGGTGCAGGCCGTCCCCGCGCGCCTCGGCCGGATCCATGGCCCCGAACCCGATCTCCCCGGCCTCCAGCCGCACCAGTCCGGCCACCGCGCGCAGCAGGCTGGTCTTGCCCGATCCGTTGGCCCCGGTGAGCGCGCAGGCCTCCCCCGCGGCCAGCTCCAGGTCCACGCCGTCGAACAACAGGCGCCCGCCGCGGCGGATGGCGCAGCCCTTGAGCACAAGCTGCGTGATCAAGCGCTGGCCCAACCTTTTGGAAAGCTTCGCAGTGCGGCGCATGGACGCGGCAGAACCACGGGTCTATGAACGAAGCGGCTGCCGCTGCCGGGGGGTATCAACGCCGCGCGGAGACGAACGCTGTGTGTCCGTCTCTGATGGAGCGCGCGATCCGTCCGGGGGGCTTTGGCGGCAGGGAACAGAGAAAGGATCTCCAAAGATGGCGTCCGTGGACACCCTTAAGACCCGCCGTATGCTGACGGTGGGCGACAAGACCTACGCTTACTACAGCCTCCCCGCCGCCGAGGAAGCCGGTCTGACCGGTATTTCGACGCTGCCGATCTCGATGAAGGTGCTTCTCGAGAACCTGCTCCGCAACGAAGACAACGACACGGTGACCGCCGACGACCTAAAGGCGGTCGCCGCCTGGGCCGTGAACCGAGGCTCGGTCGAGCACGAGATCAGCTTCCGGCCCGCCCGGGTGCTGATGCAGGACTTCACCGGCGTACCGGCGGTGGTCGACCTGGCCGCCATGCGCGACGCCATGACCGCGCTGGGCGGCAACCCGGACCTGATAAACCCGCTGAACCCCGTCGACCTGGTCATCGACCACTCGGTGATGGTGGACTTCTTCGGCAACGCCAAGGCGTTCGGCGCGAACGTCGACCGCGAGTACGAGCGCAATATCGAGCGCTACAACTTCCTGCGGTGGGGCTCCTCGGCCTTCAACAATTTCCGCGTCGTGCCGCCCGGCACAGGGATTTGTCACCAGGTGAACCTGGAATACCTGGCCCAGACGGTGTGGACCAACGCCGATGAAGGCCAGGAAGTGGCCTACCCCGACACCGTGGTCGGCACCGACAGCCACACCACCATGATCAACGGCCTGGCGGTGCTGGGCTGGGGCGTGGGCGGCATCGAGGCGGAAGCGGCCATGCTGGGCCAGCCGATCCCGATGCTGATCCCCGAGGTGATCGGCTTCAAGCTGGACGGTGAGCTGAAGGAAGGCACGACGGCCACCGACCTGGTGCTGACCGTCACCCAGATGCTGCGCAAGCGCGGCGTGGTCGGCAAGTTCGTCGAATTCTACGGCCCTGGCCTGGCGAAGATGACCCTGGAAGACCAGGCGACGATCGCCAACATGGCCCCGGAATATGGCGCCACCTGCGGCTTCTTCCCGGTGACGCAAGCCACCATCGACTACCTGGCCGCCACCAACCGGGCGCCCGAGCGGGTCGCCCTGGTCGAGGCCTACGCCAAGGCCCAAGGCATGTGGCGCGAGCCGAGCGATCCGGATCCGGTGTTCACCGACACCCTTGAGCTGGACATGGCGACCGTCGTGCCGTCGATGGCCGGCCCCAAGCGCCCGCAGGACCGGGTGGAGCTGACCTCCGCCGCCGCCGAGTTCAAGGGCGCGATGGAAGGCGAGATGTTCGGCAAGCCGGGCACCCTGACCGATCGCTTCAAGGTCGAGGGCGAGAACTACGACATCGGCAACGGCGACGTGGTCATCGCGGCCATCACCTCCTGCACCAACACCTCCAACCCCGGCGTGCTGATCGCCGCGGGCCTGGTGGCCAAGAAGGCCCTCGAAAAGGGCCTGACCGTGAAGCCTTGGGTCAAGACCTCGCTGGCGCCTGGATCGCAGGTGGTCACCGACTATCTGAAGTCCGCCGGCCTGACCAAGTCGCTGGATGCGCTGGGCTTCAACCTGGTGGGCTACGGCTGCACCACCTGCATCGGCAACTCCGGCCCGCTGGCCGTGGCGATCTCCGAGTCGGTCCAGAAGAACGACGTGGTGGTCTGCTCGGTCACCTCGGGCAACCGCAACTTCGAAGGCCGCGTGAACCCGGACACGCGAGCCAACTACCTGGCCTCGCCGCCGCTGGTGGTGGCCTATGCGCTGGCCGGCTCGATGAACATCGACCTGACCACCGAGCCGCTGGGTGAGGGCAAGGACGGCAAGCCGGTCTACCTGAAGGACATCTGGCCGACGACGGCCGAGGTGACCGCGCTGCAGCGCAAGAACGTCACCAGCAAGATGTTCGCCACCCGCTACGCCGACGTCTTCAAGGGCGACAAGAACTGGCAGGGCATCAAGGTCAAGGGCGGCCAGACCTACGACTGGGACATGACCTCGACCTACGTCGCCAACCCGCCGTACTTCGAGGGGCTGAAGATGGAGCCGACGCCGGTCGTCGACATCGTCGAGGCCCGCGTCCTGGGGGTGTTCGGCGACTCGATCACCACCGATCACATCTCGCCGGCGGGCTCGTTCCGGGCCAATACCCCGGCCGGCGCCTATCTGATCGACCGCCAGGTGCCGGTGTCGGACTTCAACGGCTATGGCGCCCGGCGCGGCAACCACAACGTGATGATGCGCGGCACCTTCGCCAACATCCGCATCCGCAACCGGATCACCCCTGATGTCGAAGGGGGCGTGACCAAGCACTTCCCGTCCGGCGACCAGATGTCGATCTATGACGCGGCCATGCGCTACCAGGGCGAAGGCCGTCCGCTGGTGATCTTCGCGGGCAAGGAATACGGCACCGGCTCGTCGCGCGACTGGGCCGCCAAGGGCACCAAGCTGCTGGGCGTCCGCGCCGTGGTGGCCGAAAGCTTCGAGCGCATCCACCGCTCGAACCTGGTGGGCATGGGCGTGCTGCCGCTGCAGTTCCTGCAGGAAGGCTGGCACAAGCTGGGCCTGACGGGCGAGGAGATCGTCACGATCCGCGGTCTGACAGAGCTGGCGCCCCGCAAGCAGCTGATCGTCGAGATGTACCGCCCCTCGGACGGCCGCATCGCCCGCTTCCCGGTCCGCTGCCGCATCGATACGCCGATGGAGCTCGAGTACTTCAAGAACGGCGGCGTGCTGAACTACGTGCTCCGCAGCCTGGCCAAGCCGGCGGCCTAGCCCGCCGGCGCGTTCGACATGACGGGGGCGGCCGCAGCGATGCGGCCGCCCTTTTCGTTCGCTCCTCCCCTGTCCCGAAGGGGATGGGGGAGGTGGCGGCGAAGCCGACGGATGGGGCGCGAGGCCTCAGGCTCCGCGGATGGAGCTTCGCGCCCCCTCCGTCGCGTGCTGCGCCGAGCCACCTCCCCCGAACTCTACGGTTCGGGGGAGGAGAGGGGGGGCGGAGTCGGAAATATCGCCCTGGGGGCGTAACCTCGCCGCGGTCTGCCGCGAACTAGGTCCCATGAACCTGCACCGCACCCTTCTCAGCGCCGCCGCCGTGATGGCCCTGGCCGCCGCCGCCCAGGCCCAGCCCGCGCAGCCCACCGTGGTCGAGCTGTTCACCAGCCAGGGCTGCTCGTCCTGCCCGCCGGCCGACGTCGCGGTGGCCAAGGTCGCCGACCGGCCGGACGTGATCGCGCTCAGCTTCAACGTCACCTACTGGGACCACCTGGGCTGGAAGGACACCTTCGCCCGCCCCGAGTTCACCGACCGCCAGGTGGCCTACGCCAAGGCCCTGGGCGGCGGGGCCTATACGCCCGAGGTGGTGGCCGGCGGCCGGTCGGCCGGGGTGGGCAACACGCCCCGCGCCGTCGACGACCTGATCGCCCGGGGCCGCACCCAGCCGACCGCCACGGTGACGGCGGCGGCCGGCCAGGTCAGCATCAGCGCGGGCATCGCGCCGCGCCGCGGCGCCGACGTCTGGCTGGTCAGCTACGATCCGCGCGTCATCCAGGTGCCGGTGAAGGCCGGCGAGAACGGCGGCAAGACTCTGCCGCAACGCAATGTCGTCCGCACCCTGAAGCGCCTGGGCAGTTGGACCGGAACGGCGGCCACCTTTGCCGCGCCCGCCGGCGACCCCTCGCTGAAGCGCGTCGTGCTGGTCCAGGGCGCGGGCGGCGGGCCGATCCTGGCGGTGGGGCGGTTGTAGAGCCCGGCCGGCGGGGGTCGCTCAGCGCGCGGTCTTCGGCTTGCGGAACTTGAAGGCGAACTGGTCGGTCTTGCCGCGGATCGCCTTATCGAACACCAGCAGGGTGCGGGCGTCTTCCGGGTTGCGCAGCACCGGGCTCTCGCCGACGAACTCGAAGCCGGCGGCCAGTACCTGGGCCTTTACCGTGGCCTCGTCGATCCGGTGCAGGGTCTCGGTGTCGCGCAGTCCCGAGCCGACCTGGGCGGCGTGGTCGACGATCACGAACAGCCCGCCCGGTTTCAGCGCCTTGTAGACCGCCGCGTTCAGCAGCTTGGGGTCGGTCGGGCCCATGAACTTGTCCGGGTAGTCGTGGTAGTTCTGCGAGGTCCAGACCATGTCCAGGCGCTCGGGCGCGGCGAAGGCGGCGGCCGGTTCGACGATGACAATGATGTTGGCCCACTTGGGATCGGCCGCCTGGGCCTGCAGTTTCTTGACCTCGCCGTCCCCCTCGCTGAGGTATTCCTTCGGGAACACCGCATAGACCTTGCCCTTGGGCCCCACGACCTTGCTCAACAGGCGGGTGAAATAGCCGCCGCCGGGGATCAGGTCGGCGACCTTCTGGCCCGGCCTCACCTCCATGAAGCTCAGCAGTTCGGCGGCATGGCGCAGCCCGTCGCGGGCGACGTCCTCGGCGCGGGACGGATCGGCCAAGGCCTGGGCGATGGGGGCCTGGGCGATGGGGGCCGGCGTGGCGGCCTGGGCGGTGAGGGCGATGCCCATCAACGCGGCGGCGAGGAACAGACGCTTCATCGGAGTCAGCCTTGCTGGATGCGCCCGGGCCCGGGCAGGACGTCGATCAGTTCGATGCGAAAGGTCAGCGGCGCGCCGGGCGGGATCGTGCCGCCGGCCCCGGCGTCGCCATAGCCCAGGTTGGACGGCACATAGAGGATCCACTCGTCGCCGGGGCGCATCAATTGCAACGCCTCCTCCCAGCCGGGGACCAGGTGATCCAGCGGCATCGCGGCCGGCTGGCCGCGCTCATACGAGCTGTCGAACACCGTGCCGTTCTCCAGCTTGCCCTCGTAGTGCACCTTGATCTCGTCGCCCTTGTGCGGGTGCAGCCCGGTGGCCGGGCCGGTGTGGACGATCTTGTAGGCCAGGCCGGACGGCAGGACCGTGACGCCGGCCTGCTTGTCCATCTTCGCCATGAAGGCCTTGCTGGCCTCCGACTGCGCCACGGGCGCGCCGGGCGCCGCCGGCTTGGGCTTCGGGTGGCAGGCGCCCAGCGCCAGGGCCGCCGCCAACAGGACTGCCAAACGCTTCATGGTCGCTCTCTCAGACAACGGGTTCACACGACTCGGGGCGGATAGCCGCGGTCGCGCAGGGCGTCCATGACCTCCTGGGTGTGCTGGGCGTCGCGGGTCTCGATCATCACGTCGAATTCGGCGCCCTTGGCCGGCACGTCCAGGGCCAGGCGGTTGTGCGCCACCTCGATGATGTTGGCGCCCATCTGGCCGATGATCATCGAGACATTGGCCAGCAGGCCCGGCCGGTCGTCGCCGATGATCCTGAGCGAGACGATCCGGCTCTCGCGCACCAGTTCGCGGGTGAGCACCGAGGCCAGTAGGCGGGTGTCGATATTGCCGCCGGTGATCACCAGGCCGCATTTCTTGCCGCGGAACTTGTCCGGATAGGCCAGCAGCGCCGCCAGCGACGCGGCCCCGGCGCCCTCGGCCACGGTCTTCTCGACGTTGCAGTAGAGGGCGATGCCGCGCTCGAAATAGGGCTCCTCGATCAGCAGCACCTCATCGATCAGCGGCCGCGCGACGGCATAGGTCAGCTCGCCCACCGACTTCACAGCGATCCCCTCGGCGATGGTCGAGGCGCCGCCGTTTTGCGCCGTCTTCACGCCGCGCATCTTGGCGGTGAACGAGGGGATGATCGCCGGCTCCAGGCCGATGATCCGGATGTCCTTGTTCAGGTGCTTGGCCGCCGTCGCCATGCCGGCGATCAGCCCGCCGCCGCCGATCGGGATCGGCAACACCTCCAGGTCCGGCACGTCCTCCAGCATCTCCAGCGCCACCGTGCCCTGGCCGGCCATCACGTCCAGGTCGTCGAACGGGTGGACGAAGGTCAGTTCGCGCTCGTCGCAGATCGACCGCGCCTTGGCAGCAGCCTCGTCATAGCCGTCGCCCTCGATCACCACCTCGGCCCCGTGGGCGCGGGTCTGCTGCACCTTCATGAACGGCGTCGCCTTGGGCATGACGATGGTCACCGGGATGCCCAGCCGCGCAGCGTGGTAGGCCAGCCCCTGGCTATGGTTGCCGGCCGAGGCGGCGATCACCCCGCGGGCCTTCACATTGTCGCCCAGTTGCAGCAGCTTGTTCAGCGCGCCGCGCTCCTTGTAGGCCGCCGTGAACTGCAGGTTCTCGAACTTCACCCAGACCTGGGCGCCGGTGATCTCCGACAGGGTGCGGGAGTACCGGCAGGGCGTTCGCTCAATATGACCCTTCAGCCGCGCTTGGGCGGCGAGGATGTCGTCGAAGGCGAGGGTCATGGGAGAGGCCGGGGTTCCAGAAGGCGCGCAACCTAACGGCGCCGGTTCGTCGGGGCAATCTTCGCTTCCTCTCCCCCCGCGAAGCGGAGAGGGAGAGGGTCGGCTGAGCGTCTGAATCTCTCCCGTTGGCAGCCCAAGGATCCGCCGTGGCGCCGTGATGGGATCTTGGCTGGACCAACGGCGGATCACGTTCTCACGCGCCGGCCCTCTCCCTACCCTCTCCCTCTCGCTTCGCGGGGGAGAGGAGACTCGGCGTCGAACTCCGAGACCAGGTGCCCGGCCGCCACCTCGCGCAGGGCCGGCGCCTGGCCGCCCGCCCGCCGCGAGGGCGCGAACCGGAACGCGGCGTCCGGGTCCATCGAGCTGGGCGGCTCGCCGGTGAGCTTCAGCCGCACCCGCGTGCGTTCGACGGCCGGGTCGGGGATCGGGGCGGCCGACAGCAGGGCCTTGGTGTAGGGGTGCTGCGGCGCCTGCCAGATGGTGTCGCGGTCGGCCAGCTCCATCACCCGGCCCAGGTACAGCACCAGCACCCGGTGGCTGATCTCGCGCACCACCGCCAGGTCGTGGCTGATGAAGATCATCGCCAGGCCCATCTGCGCCTGCAGCTGGATCAGCAGGTCGATGATCTGGGCGCGGATCGAGACGTCCAGCGCCGACACCGCCTCGTCGCAGATCACCAGTCGGGGCCGCAGGATCATCGCCCGGGCGATCCCCACCCGCTGGTTCTGGCCGCCCGACAGCTCGTGCGGATAGCGGTTGATCAGCGCCGGATCCAGCTCCACCCGCGCCATCGTCGCCCTCACCTCGGCTTCGCGCGCCGCGCCGTTCAGCTCGGGCCGGAACGCGGTCAGCGGCTCGGCGATCGACGTGCCGACGGTCATCCGCGGGTCGAGGCTGGCCAGCGGGTCCTGGAACACGATCTGCAGATCTTTCCGGGCCGCCCGCATCGCCTCGCGCTCGGCGTGGGTGATGTCGCGGCCCATCAGCGTCACCGCCCCGGCCGTGGCCGGCAGCAGGTTCAGCACCGCCCGCGCCAGGGTGGACTTGCCCGACCCGCTCTCGCCGACCACGCCCAGGGTCTCGCCCTGCCGCACCGCGAACGACACGCCGTCGACCGCCCGCAGCATCCGCGGATGGCCGAACCAGCCGTCGCGGACGGGAAAATGCACCTTCACGTCGCGCCCCTCGACCACCGTCGGCGCATCGGCCGCCACCGGCGCGATCTGCGGCCGTCCGCCCCGGTCGGCGCGGTCCAGGCGCGGGATCGCCGCCAGCAGGGCGCGGGTATAGTCCGTCCGCGGCCGGGCGAAGATGTCCCCCACCGGCCCAGCCTCCGCATAGGCGCCGTCCTTCATCACACAGACCCGGTCGGCCAGCCGCGCGATCACGCCCATGTCGTGGGTGATCAGCACCATGGCGGTCCCGGTGTCGCGCTGCAACTCGGCCATCAGGTCCAGGATTTCGGCCTGCACCGTGACGTCCAGCGCGGTGGTGGGCTCGTCGGCGATCAGCAGTTCGGGTCCCGGCGCCATGGCCGCGGCGATCATCACCCGCTGGCGCATGCCACCCGACAGCTCGTGCGGGTACTGCCGCATGCGCCGGCGCGCGTCGGGGATGCGCACCTTCTCCAGCCATTCGAGCGCCTGCGCGTCGGCCTGCGCGCGGCCGAGCCCCAGGTGCAGGCGCAGGGGCTCGGCGATCTGCTCGCCGATCCGCACGTGCGGGGTCAGCGCGGTCAGCGGGTCCTGGAAGATCATGGTCATCTTCGAGCCGCGCAACCGGTTGAGCTCGCGGGTCTTCAGTCCCAGCAACTCCTGGCCATGCAGCGTCGCCGAGCCGGAGGCGCGGCCGTTCTGGGCCAGCAGGCCCATCACCGCCATGAAGGTCTGGCTCTTGCCCGACCCGCTCTCGCCGACCACCCCCAGGGTCTCGCCGCGCCCGACCGAAAGGGACACGCCGCGCACCGCGCGCACCGCCCCGTCATGGGTCTCGAAGTCGACCTTCAGGTCGTGCAGCGTCAGGACGTCGGCCAACCGGACCTCGCGGTGATGGGGCCCGCGAGTCTTGGCGCAGAATTCGCGCTTTTGAAATCCGTCCCCTCGCCGCCAGCCGCTATAGTCCGGCGGTGCCCGCTTCCCCGACGGACCCGATCCAGCGCCCGGCGCTCTTCCTCGACCGCGACGGCGTGCTGAACGAGGACCAGGGCTATGTCTACCGCTGGGAGGACTTCCGCTGGATTCCCGGCGCGCGGGAGGCCGTCGCCGCCTTCAACCGCGCCGGCTGGCTGGTGATCGTGGTGACCAACCAGTCGGGGGTGGGCCGCGGCTTCTACACGGAAGACGCCGTGCATGCCCTGCACGCCGCCATGGCCGCCGACCTGGCCACGGCCGGGGCCCACATCGACGCCTTCTACCACGCCCCCCAGCACCCTGACGCCGAGGCCGCCGCCTACCGCCACCCCGATCCGCCACTGCGTAAGCCTAACCCCGGCATGATCCTCCAGGCCTTGGCCGACTGGCCCATCGACCGCGAAGCCTCCCTGCTGATCGGCGACAAGCCGTCCGACCTGGAGGCGGCGCTGCGCGCGGGCATCCGCGGCTTGCTGTTCGAGGGCGGGGATCTGAAGGCGTTCCTGGAAACCATTTCCCTCCCTTAACGGGGAGAGATCAACGCCCTTCCATCTGCACCAGCAGCCGCTCCAGGGCCGCGATCTCGTCCGCCTCGCCGGGGGGCTTGTCCCAGCGGATGCGGTGGATGCGCGGGAAGCGCATGGCCACCCCGGACTTGTGCCGGGTCGAGCGTTGCAGCCCCTCGAACGCCACCTCGAACACCAGGCCGTGGTGCGGCTCGGCGCGGACTGAGCGGACCGGGCCGAACCGTTCGACGGTGTTGTCGCGGACGAACTTATCGATCGCCAGCAACTCCTCGTCGGTGAAGCCGAAATAGGCCTTGCCCACCGGGGTCAGGCTGCGCTGGCCGGCGGCGTCCTGCGTCCACACGCCGAAGGTGTAGTCGGAGTAGTAGCTCGACCGCTTGCCGTGGCCGCGCTGGGCGTACATCAGCACGGCGTCCACCAGGAACGGGTCGCGCTTCCACTTGAACCAGGGCCCCTTCGGCCGCCCGGCCTCGTAGATCGAATCCCAGCGCTTCAGCATCAGCCCTTCGGCGATCTGCGGGTCGCCTTCGGGCGGCCGGGCGCGCAGCGCCGCCAATTCCGCCCAGGTCGCGAACGGCTGCACCGGCGACAGGTCGATCCGCGGGCTGGCCTGACGCGCCACGAAGGCCTCCAGCCTGCGTCGCCGCTCGACGAACGGCCGGGGGCGCATGTCATGCGCGCCTTCCTGCAACAGGTCGTAGGCGCGGATCGCCGCCGGGAAGGCCGCCATCAGCCTGGCGTCCACGGTCTTGCGGTTCAGCCGCTGCTGCAGGTCGGCGAAGGGCGCCACCTTGCCGTCGCGGATCACCAGCAGCTCGCCGTCGATCACGCCGTCGTCGGTCAGCGCGTCCAGGATGTCGGGGAAGGTGCGCGAGATGTCGTCGCCGGTCCGCGTGTAGAGCCGCCGCTGGCCGCCCTCGTGCGCCGCCTGCACCCGGATGCCGTCCCATTTCCACTCGGCGGCATAGGCGGTCGGGTCCAGCTTGCCGAAGTCCACCGCCTCGTCGATCGCCTGGGCCAGCATCGCCGGCCGGAAGCGGGCCGGGTTCGCCGACGACGGCTTCTCCGAGCGCCCCTCCAGCCAGGCGAACAGGTCCTCGTAGGGCGGCCGGAGTGCGTGCCACAGCTCCTCGACCTCGGCCACTGGGACGTCGCCGAGGTCGGCCGTCGCCTGCTTGGCCAGCCGGGCCGACAGCCCGACCCGCAAGCCGCCGGTCACCAGCTTCAGCAGCGCCCAGCGTTCCCGCGCCTGCGGCAGGGCGTCCAGCCAGGCCTCGATCCGCCCCTGGGCCTCGGCGCGGGTGGCGGTCCGCAACCCCTCGATCACCTCCGACAGGTCCGGCTCGCGGTTGGCCCCGGGCTGGGCGGGCCAGACCAGGGAGACCGCCTCGGCCAGGTCGCCCACATAGTCGTAGGACCAAGCGAACAGCTGGGGGTCCATCCGCGCCTCGACGGCCTTGCGGATGAACGCCGGCTTGACCGCATCGAAGCTGAGCTCGCCGGTCAGGGCCGCCAGGGCCCAGCCCCGGTCCGGATCCGGCGTCGCGCGCAGATAATCCCGCACCATCGTCAGCTTGGCGTTGCGGGAGGACGTCAGCGACAGCCGGTCCAGCAGGTCGGCGAAGGCGCGCATCAGGAAGCCCGCGCTGGGATGGGCGGAATCAGGCTGTCAGTCATCCCCCTCGTCCTCGTACCCCACCAAGGCCAGCGCCCGGGCCGGGATGTCGTGCAGGGTGGCCCAGCGGGCAAGGGCCTCCTCGCGGCCGTGGGTGATCCACAGCTCGCCTGGCCGCAGCTCCTCGACCGTGGCGGTCAGCTCGTCCCAGTCGGCGTGGTCGGAGATCACCAGCGGCAGCTCCACGCCCCGCTGGCGGGCCCGCGCGCGGATCTGCATCCAGCCCGAGGCGAAGGCGCCCACCGGATCGGGAAACCGCCGGCTCCAGCGGTCCTGCAGCGCGGAGGGCGGGGCGATGACGATGGCGCCGGCGAAGTCCGCCTTCCGGGCCGTCGTCGCCGGCTCGAGCGGGCCGAGCTCGATGCCATGCCGCCCATAGAGCGCGTTCAGCCGTTCCAGGGCGCCGTGGACGTGGATGACCTGGTCCCAGCCGGCCTCTCGCAGCAGCCGGATGATCCGCTGCGCCTTGCCCAGCGCATAGGCGCCGACGAGGTGGCTGCGCTCCGGGAACTGGGCCACCGAGCGCAGCAGGCGCGCGATCTCCTCGCGGTCGTCCGGATGGCGGAACACCGGCAGGCCGAATGTGGCCTCGGAGATGAACACGTCGCAGGGGATCGGCTCGAACGGCGGGCAGGTCGGGTCGCGCCGGCGCTTGTAGTCGCCGCTCACCACCATCGTCAGGCCCTTCCAGCGCACCACGGCCTGGGCGGAGCCCAGCACATGGCCGGCCGGGACCAGGGTCACCTCGACGTCGTCACGGGTCGTGGGCTGGCCATAGGCTGCGGCCTGCCGCGCCCCGGCGAAGTCCAGGCCGTAGCGCTCGCCCATGATCTCCAGGGTCTCCGGCGTCGCCAGCACCGCGCCGTGGCCGGCGCGGGCGTGGTCGGCATGGCCGTGGGTGATCACCGCGCGGTCCACCGGCCGCACCGGGTCGATGTAGAAATCGCCGGGGGCGCAGTAGAGCCCCTCGGGCCGGGGGCAGAGCAGGTCCTGGGGCCGGATCATCGCACCCTAATGTAGGGCGGCGACGATGGCTCCGCCCACGCCTCTTTCGATTGACTTCCGCGGGCGTCACGCCCCTACCCGAACGCCATGTCCGACAGCTACGACAACGCCCCGCTCGCCGCCCGCATGACCGAGCATGTGCCGCACGCCCACGCGCTGGGCATGACCCTGATCTCCGTGGGCGAGGGCCGCGGCTCGATGCGGGTGGAGTGGCGCGAGGACCTGGTCGGCGACCCCGACACCGGCGTCATCGCCAGCGGGGTGGTCACGGCGCTGATCGACCACACCTGCGGCCTGGCGATCAACGCCGCCTTCGCGACCCCGGCCCCGATCGCCACCCTGGATCTGCGGATCGACTACCTGCGACCGGCCGCGCCGCGGGCCGGGGTGACCTGCGAGGCGTTCGGCTACAAGACCACCCGCTCGATCGGCTTCGTGCGGGCGGAGGCCTGGGACGTCGACCGCGGCGACCTGATCGCCACCGCCCAGGCGGCCTTCATGCTCAATCCGCGGGGCTAGGGGCATGGACGACGCCGCCATCCAGAGCCTGGACGCCTTCCTGCAGCGCGTCCCCTACGTCCGCTTCCTCGGCATGCGGGTGGAAATGGCGGGCGACGAGATGACCGCGGTGCTGCCGTTCTCGCCCCCGCTGATCGGCAACCCGACGCTCCCGGCGCTGCACGGCGGGGTCATCGGCGCGTTCCTGGAGATGACGGCGCTGGCCCAGCTCGCCCTGGCCCAGCCGGCCAGGCGCGTGCCGAAGACCATCGACATCACGATCGAATATCTGCGGCCGGCGCGCGCGGTCGAGACCTATGCCCGCGCCACCTTGCGCAAGGTCGGCCGCCGCATCGCCAACGTCCAGGTCGAGGCCTGGCAAGAGAGCCACGCCCAGCCGGTCGCCGGCCTGACGGGGCACTTCCTGCTGCGCGGCGATCGCTAGTCCGAGATCGGCCTAGCGTATCTTGCCTTCGCCGGTCTCCCTGCGGGCCTTCTCCAGCTCGGCGCCTTCCGGCCCATCGAGCGCCTCTTCGGCCTCGCGGGCCTTCTGCTCCACGGGGCCCTTCTCGGCGAACTCGTGCTGGGCCTCCTGGTATTTCTTGCCCGAGATGTAGTCGCCTTCACCCTGGATCTTGTTGTCGGCCATGACCGTCTCCTTCGCGTTCGCCAGGAGAACCCGCAAGGCGCCGGTTGGGCTCCATAGAGCGGGTCGATGGCCAGCATAGAGCTAATCATGTTGATCCCCCGGAGCCGGCGTCCATAGTCCGCCGGCGCGGCGCCGAGGCTGGGTCTTGGCGCCCCAAGGGAGATGAAGATGTCGCTCGCGAGCAGCAAGACGATCGAGAACCTGAAGGCCGCCTTCGCCGGCGAGAGCCAGGCGAACCGCCGCTATCTCTACTTCGCCCAGAAGGCCGACGTGGAAGGCTATAACGACGTGGCCGCGGTGTTCCGCTCGACCGCGGAAGGCGAGACCGGCCACGCCCACGGCCACCTGGAGTTCATGGAAAGCGTCGGCGACCCGGCCACAGGCCTGCCCATCGGCCCGACCGGCGACAACCTCAAGGCCGCCATCGCCGGCGAGACCCACGAATATACCGACATGTACCCCGGCATGGCGCGCACCGCCCGCGAGGAAGGCTACGACGAGATCGCCGACTGGTTCGAGACCCTCGCCAAGGCCGAAAAGTCCCACGCCGGCCGCTTCCAGCGCGCCCTCGACACGCTGGACTGACCCGTCATCCCGGACGGCCGCAGGCCGATCCGGGACCCAGTAGGGAGAGCCGCGGCCCCTGGGTCCCGGCTCTCCGCTTCGCTACGGCCGGGATGACGGAATGAGTGAAACGCCAACAGCGCCACCGCGCGAGGGCAGCCTTGACGCGCCGTTCCGCCGCCCCATCCTGTGGCGGGACGCCGAATACTATGACCTGGACAAGGTCCACGACGAGCTGCAGCGGCAGTTCGACGTCTGTCACACCTGCCGGCGCTGCTTCAACCTGTGCGACAGCTTCCCGCGCATGTTCGACGCCATCGACGAGAGCGCCACCGGCGAGGTCGACGGCATCGGGGCCAAGGACCACGCCCACGTCGCCGAGGCCTGCACACTCTGCGACATGTGCTTCCTGACCAAATGCCCCTACGTCCCGCCGCACCCCTTCGACATCGACATCCCGCACCTGATCCTGCGCTACCGGGCCGCCAAGCGCCGCGCCGGCGAGACCGAGTTCGTGCGCGAGCAGCTGGGCAAGACCGACCGCAACGGCAAGCTGGCCAAGCCGGTCGCCGGCCTCGCCAACTGGGCCTCGGCGCGAGAGAACACCCCGCTGCGCAAGCTGCTGGAGGCGATCGCCAAGATCGACGCCGAGGTCGAGTTGCCGAAGTACCATTCCAGGACCGCCACCGACCGGCTGAAGAGCCCGCTGGCGCCCGACCCGGCCGGCCCGGCGTTCGGCCAGCGCAAGGTGGCGCTCTATGCCACCTGCTTCGTCGACTACAACGAGCCCGACACCGCGGTCGCCGCCGCCCGGGTGCTGGCGCTGCAGGGCGTCGAGGTGAAGCTGGTCTATCCGGAGTGCTGCGGCATGCCGCAGCTGGAGGCCGGCGACCTGAAGGACGTGGCCGGCAAGGCCGAACGCGTCGCCGCCGCCTTCGCCCCCTACATCGACGACGGCTATGAAGTGGTCGCGCTGACCGCCTCCTGCGGCCTGATGATGAAGTTCGAGTGGCCGCTGATATCGCCTGAGGACCCGGCCATCGCCCGGCTGTCGGCGGCCACCAAGGACATCGCCGAATATGTCGTCGGCCTCTCCAAGACCTTCGGCCTGGCGGCGGGCCTGACCCCCGTCCCCGGCGGTGTCACCCTGCACCACGCCTGCCACGCCCGGGCCCAAAACATGGGCGCCAAGTCGGCCGAGATGCTGCGGCTGATCCCGGAGACGCGGGTGGAGCTGGTCGAACGCTGCTCCGGCCACGGCGGCACCTTCGGGGTGATGAAGGAGACCCACCAGGTCGCCAACAAGGTCGGCCGTCCCGCCGCCCGCCAGGTCGCCGCCAAGGGCAACGACACCCTGTGCTCGGACTGCCCGCTGGCCTGCAAGCACTTGGGCCAACTGCTCACCGCGGAGACCTCCGCCCAGGGCCAGGCCGCGCCGCGGCAGGCCCATCCCATCGAGATCTTCGCCCGCGCGTACGGAGCCCTGTGATGCCGCTCACCCTGCGCAAGATCGCGCCCGAGGACCTGATCCCGGACACCGAGTTCGCCAAGGTCCGCAAGACCTGGCGCGCCGAACTGCTGCCGGTGAAGCGACTGCGGCGCATCGAGCTCGGCCCCTCCTGCACCTTCTACTTCGAGAGCTATGACACCATGCTCTTCCAGGTGCAGGAGATGCTGCTGATCGAGAAGGGCGGCGCGGCCCAGGTCCCCGATGAACTGGCGGCCTACAACCCGCTGATCCCGAACGGTTCGGAACTGGTCGCCACCATCATGTTCGAGATCGACGATCCGGTGCGCCGCGAGGCGGTGCTGAACCGCCTGGGCGGGGTCGAGGACTGCTTCTTCGTCCAGATCGGCGCCGACAAGGTGATGGGCGTCCCGGAGGGCGACATCGAGCGCACGCGGGAGGACGGCAAGACCTCCTCGGTCCACTTCCTGCGTTTCCCGCTGGAGGCCAGGCACATCGCGGTGTTCCGCGACCCGGGCACCGGGATCATGATCGGCTGCAGCCACGAGCGCTACAGCCACCTGGCCGGCCTCTCCCCCGCCTCCCGCGCCGAACTGGCCCGGGACTTCGCTTAGGATCGCCCGCGCGGTCATTGCTCATCGGCTTCCCCCGCTCGCGGGGGAAATGTCGCCAACGCCGAAGGCGGGCGACAATGGGGAAAACGTCGCGCCTGACCTGCACGTTCCCCCATCAACCCTCGACCTGCGGTCCTCGGGAATGGTTTCCCCCGCTTGCGGGGGAAGGATTGGCCGCCGTGGAGCCCCTACCGCCCGTGGGTCATCTGCGGCGCGCCGGTCGGCGGGGGCTTGGCGGCCTCGCTCAGCAGGTAGGCGCGCAGGTCCTCGGCGCTGGTTTCGTCGAAGAAGCGGCGGAACGGGGCCATGCCGTGGGGCTTCTTGGCGCCCTCCAGCACGATGGCCTTGAAGCCCACCGGGTCCAAGATTACCGGCGAGCGCGCAAGCACCGGCAGGTAGCCGCCCGCGCCGTGGCAGGTGACGCAGAACTGCTGGCTCAGCGCCGCGCCCTTGGTGACATCGCCCTTCGACGGCGTGGCCGTGGCCAGGTCCAGCGGCGGCTGCACAATCGGAGCCGGGAACGGCGTGGGCACGACCTTGGCGTCCAGCTTGAACACCAGCAGGCGGCCCTTGCGGCGCGGCTCCCCGCCGCCCATGCCGCCGGCCCCGCCGAACCCCACCATCAGGGCCACGTACTGGTCGCCATCGATGGAATAGGTCGAGGAGGCGGCGATCGGAGCGGCCCCGGTGTCATAGCTCCACAGCGCCTTGCCGGTGGCGGCGTCGAAGGCGATGAACTTGTGGCCGGCCGCGTGGAACACCAGCCCGCCGGCCGTGGCCAGCACGCCGCTGCGCCAGGGCTCGGCGAAGTCGGCCTTCCAGCGCGCCGTCTTGGCCACCGGGTCCCAGGCGATCAGCTGGCCGAACGGCGCCGGCTGGGCATGCGACGGCGACAGGGTGGCCGGGCCCAGGCCCAGGTTCCACGCGCCGGGGATGAACTTGAATTCCTTCGGGTCGGCGTAGTCCATGTAGAGGGTCTGGGCCGGGATGAAGACCAGCCCCTCCTTCGGGCTGAAGGCCATGGGCTGCCAGTTGTGGCCGCCAAGCGCGCCGGGGGTCTGCTCCTGCTCCTTGCCGTTCTCATAGCGCGCGCCCGCCGCCTCGACCGGCCGTCCGGTGGCCAGGTCGACCTTGTCGGCCCAGGTGGTCAGCACGAACTTGTCGGCCGACACCAGCTTCCCGGTGGCCGCGTCCAGCACATAGAAGAAGCCGTTCTTGTTGGCCTGCATGACCACGTGCTGGGTCTTGCCGCCGATCGGCAGGTCGGCGACCATCAGGTGCTGGACGGCGTCGAAGTCCCAGTCGTCGCGCGGCGTGGTCTGGTAGTGCCAGACGTACTCGCCGGTGTCGGGCCGCAGCGCCACGATGGACGCCGCGAACAGGTTGTCGCCCTTGCCGCCCGAGCGGACCTTGCTGTTCCAGGGGCCGGCGTTGCCGGTGCCGACGTAGACCAGGTCGGTCTTGGGGTCGTAGGTGATGGCGTCCCAGGGGGTGGCCCCGCCGCCGCCCTCCTTCCAGGCGCCGTCGGACCAGGTCTTGGAGGCGACGTCCTTCATGATCTTGTCGGAGGCCGCGCCGTCCGGCGCGCCGGTCGGGTTGGGGGTCATCTGGAAGCGCCAGTCCAGCTTGCCGGTGTCGGCGTCATAAGCCGACACGTAGCCGCGGACGGGATATTCCGCCCCGCCGTTACCGATCAGGATCTTGCCCTTGATCGCCCGGGGCGCGCCAGTGATCGTGTAGGGCAGCTTGGGGTCGGTGGTCTGCACGGTCCAGGCGACCTTGCCGGTCTTGGCGTCTAGCGCGATCAGCCGGCCGTCCAGGGTTCCGACATAGGCCCGGCCCTTCCACAGGGCGACGCCGCGGTTGACCACGTCGCAGCAGGCGTTGAAGCCCTTCTCGCCGGGCACCTCGGGATCGTAGCTCCACAGCGGCTTGCCGCTCTTGGCGTCGAAGGCGAACACCTTGGACCAGGTGGTGGTGGTGTAGAGGATGCCGTCGGCCACCAGCGGCGTCGCCTCCTGGCCGCGGTCGGTGTCGAAGCTGGCCCACCAGGCCACGCCCAGGCGCCCAACCGTGTCCTTGTTGACCTGGTCGAGCGGGCTGAACCGCTGCTCGTCATAGGTGCGGCCATAGGTGAGCCAGTCGCTGGCCTTGGCGGCCTCGATCCGCTTGGCGTCGACCCCGGCCTTGCCGCAGGCGGTGACACTCAAGGCGATGCACAGCACCGCCGCCCAGCGCAGCATCCGATTCATAGGCGTTTCCCCGAATATTTTCGTCATTCTTGCAGAGGTTCGGCGCGGGCGCGAGCCGGTCATTTCCCCTGCGGTGAAACACTTGCGCGCCGAAGTGCGATTATCGGGAGACGCCGCAGGGTCTAGATTGCGGTTGCGCCGTCGCTGACGACGCCTCGCCACGTCCTTCGAAAGGCCACCTGTGCGCCAGACCTCCAAGCTCGCCGCCTTCGGCCTTGCCGCCGCCGTCCTCCTCGCCCCGGCCGCCTGGGCGCAGTCCAGCCCCAGCCCCGCCGACGTCAAGGCCGGGTCCTTCGCCGCCGATCCCGGTCACACCAAGGTCACCTGGTCGATCAATCACTTCGGATTCTCGACCTACGTCGGCCAGTTCAACGGCGTCGCGGCGACCCTGAAGCTGGACCCCAAGGCCCTGGCGAACACTAGCCTGGAGGCCACCATACAGACGGCCTCGGTCGGAACCTTCAATCCCGCCCTCGACAACCACTTGAAGTCGCCCGATTTCCTGGACGTCGCCAAGTTCCCGACCGCGACCTTCAAGGCTACCTCGGTGAAGACTACCGGGGAACGCACCGCCGACATCACCGGCGACCTCACCCTGCATGGGGTGACCAAGCCGGTGGTGATCCAGGCGACCTTCAACCGCGGCGGCGCCAACCCGGCCGACAAGACCTATCGCCTGGGCTTCGCCGGCAAGACGGTGATCAAGCGCACCGAGTTCGGCATCAAGAGCTACGCGCCGGCGCTCGGTGACGAGGTGACCCTGGAAATCGAAGCCGAGTTCAAGGTCACGTCCTGACGTGAAAAGGGCCGCCCCCGCAGGCGGCCCCTAATGTCGACCATCACCGGGATCTAGAAGATCTCGAAGAGACCCGCGGCGCCCATCCCGCCGCCGACGCACATGGTGACGACGCCGTATTTGGCCCCACGGCGCTTGCCCTCGTACATCAGGTGGGCGGTGCATCGCGCGCCGGTCATCCCCTAGGGGTGGCCGATCGAAATCGAGCCGCCGGAGACGTTGTACTTCGCCGGGTCGATGCCCAGCTTGTCGCGGCAGTACAGCACCTGGCTGGCGAACGCCTCGTTCAGCTCCCAGATGTCGATGTCGCCGACGGTCAGGCCGTTGCGCTGCAGCAGCTTGGGGATCGCGAACACCGGCCCGATGCCCGTCTCCTCAGGGCCGCAGCCGGCCACCGCCATGCCGCGATAGGCGCCCAGGGCCTGCAGGCCGCGCTTCTCGGCTTCCTTGCGCTCCATCAGCACGATCGCCGCGGCGCCGTCCGAGAAAATCATGGTCCGCTCATCCCGGCGAAGGCCGGGACCCAGAGCGAAGGACGCCGATCGGGGAATGGATGACCGCGGAGCCTCTCCAGCCCACATCGAAGCCATTCCATCTGGGTCCCGGCGTTCGCCGGGATGAGCGGAATATAGGGTCAGCCCTTCAGGTCGGCGAATTTCTTGCCGTCGGCGACCAGCTTCTCGAGCAGGGCGGCGGGCTTGAACTGTTCACCCATCTTGGCCTCGAATTCCTTCATCTTCTCCAGGACCTTGGCCGGGCCGACCAGGTCGCCGTAGAACATCGGGCCGCCGCGGTAGACCGGCCAGCCGTAGCCGTTGACCCAGACCACATCGACGTCGGAGGCGCGGATCGCCTTGCCCTCTTCGAGGATCTTCACGGCCTCGTTGATCATCGGGAAGATGCAGCGTTCCAGGATCTCCTCGTCGGAGATCTTGCGCGGGTTGGCGCCCGACTTGACGATGAAGTCGTGGATCACCTGCTCGGTGAACGGGCTGGGCTTGGCGTTGCGGTTCTCGTCGTAGTCGTAGTAGCCGGCGCCGGTCTTCTGGCCGCGGCGGTCGGCTTCGCACAGCACATCGCGGATGGTCTCGCCGTGCGACTTTTCCTTGACCCAGCCGATGTCGAGGCCGGCCAGGTCGCTCATGGCGAACGGCCCCATGGGGAAGCCGAAGTCGTAGAGCACGCGGTCCACGTCCCAGGGCATGGCGCCTTCCAGAACCAGCTTCTGCGCCTCGCGCTGGCGCTGGCCCAGGATGCGGTTGCCGACGAAACCGGGGGTGACGCCCACCAGTACCGCGATCTTGCCGATCTTCTTGGCCAGCTTCATCGAAGTCTGGATCACGTCGTCGGCGGTGTGGTCGGCGCGGACGATCTCCAGCAGCTTCATGACGTTGGCGGGCGAGAAGAAGTGCAGGCCGATCACGTCCTGCGGCCGCTTGGTCACCGAGGCGATCTCGTCGATGTTCAAGGCGGAGGTGTTGGTGGCCAGGATCGCGCCCGGCTTACAGATCGCGTCCAGCTTGGTGAAGATGTCCTTCTTGATGTCCATCCGCTCGAACACCGCCTCGATGACGAGATCGACGTCCTTGAACGCCTCTTCCATCGACAGCGAGCCGGTGATCAGCCCGACGCGCTTCGCGGTCTCCTCCGGCTTGGCGGTGCGCGAGCGCTCGTAGTTGCTGCGGATCGTGGCCAGGCCCTTGTCCAGCGGCGCCTGCTGCTGTTCCACGATCACCACTTGGATGCCGACGTTGGCGAAGTTCATGGCGATGCCGCCGCCCATGGTGCCGGCGCCGATGATGCCGACCTTGTTGATCGGGCGCACCGGGGTGTCGTCGGCGATGCCCGGGATCTTGTTGGCCTGGCGTTCGGCGAAGAAATAGTAGCGCTGGGCCGCCGATTGGACGCCGCTCATCAGGCCGCCGAACAGGGTGCGCTCGGCCTTCAGACCCTCCTCGAACGTCGCCGAGTTCACGGCGGCCTCGATGCACTTGATGTTGGCTTCCGGGGCTTCGAAGCCCCGGAACTTGCGCGCATTGGCCTTGCGGAAGTTCGCGAAAATCTCGGGGTGGCCCTTGGCGGCCTCCAGCTTGGTGTTGTTGTCGCTGATCTTCACCAGCGGCCTGTTCTCGGCGACGCACTTGTTGGCGAAGGCGATGGCCGCCGCGCGCAGCTCGCCCTCCGGCGCCAGTTCGTCGACCAGGCCAAGCTTGAACGCTTCCGGGGCCGGCACGTGGCGGCCGGAGGTCATCATCTCCAGGGCGGTCTCGACGCCGACCACGCGCGGCAGGCGCTGGGTGCCGCCGGCCCCGGGCAGCAGGCCCAGCGCCACCTCCGGCAGGCCGAGGCGGGCGGAGGGGACGGCCACGCGGTAGTGGGCGCACAGCGCCACTTCCAGGCCGCCGCCCAGGGCCGTGCCGTGGATCGCGGCGATCACTGGAACCGGCGAGTCTTCCATCATCGTCTGGACGTCGAACAGCGAGGCGGTGGGCGTGCCGGCGGGTGCGCCGAACTCGGTGATGTCGGCGCCGGCGATGAAGGTGCGGCCATCGCAGATCAGCACGATGGCCTTGGCGTCCGAGGCGCCGGCGGCCTTGAACCCGTCATACAGGCCCTGGCGCACCGCGGCCGACAACGCGTTCACCGGCGGCGAGTTCAGGGTGATGACGGCCACGTCGCCGTCGCGGGTCAGGGTGGTCACCGCGTTGATTTCGGTCATGAGCTTCCTCGAAAAACGTTGCGGACCGCCCAATCCCTTGAAGAAAAGGGGGCAAATATCTGGCGGCCGTGAAATTCAAACGCGTGTTATAGGCCTCGCCGGACAGGGCCAAGTCAATTGTGCCGCAAGGGATTGCGAGCGCATCCGGCCCTGCGGCAATCACAGGAAGGGGACGTTCGCATGGCATCCAATCTGTTCTCGCTCGACGGCCGCGTGGCCCTGGTCACCGGCGGCTCGCGCGGTATCGGCAAGATGATCGCCAAGGGCTTCCTCGAGGCCGGCGCGGCCAAGGTCTACATCTCGTCGCGCAAGGCCCCGGCTTGTATCGAGACCGCCGAGGAGCTGGGGCCGCAGTGCATACCGCTGCCGCAGGACGTCTCCACCCTCGACGGGATCAAGGCCCTGACCGCCGCCTACCTGGCCAGGGAAGACAAGCTCGACATCCTGCTGAACAACGCCGGTGCGGCCTGGGGCGCGGCGTTCGACGAATTCCCGGAGAGCGGCTGGGACAAGGTCGTGGACCTGAACCTGAAGTCGCCCTTCTTCCTGACCCAGGCCCTGCACGGCGCGCTGAAGGCCGCCGCCAGCCATGAGAAGCCGGCCAAGGTGATCAACATCGCCTCGATCGACGGCATCCGCCTGAACCCGCAGGAGACCTATTCCTACCACGCGTCCAAGGCCGGCCTGATCTACCTGACCCGTCGGATGGCTGCGACGCTGATCGCCGACAGCATCGTGATGAGCGCCATCGCCCCCGGCGCCTTCGCCTCGGAGATGAACCGGGTGGCCCGCGACCAGGGCGACGTGATCGCCAAGCGCATCCCGTAGCGCCGCATCGGCACGGACGAGGACATGCAGGGCGTCGCCATCTACCTGGCCAGCCGGGCCGGCGACTATGTGGTCGGCGAGACCATCGCGGTGGACGGCGGCGTCGCCATGGCCAGCTTCGGCGGGCTGTAGCCGCATCCTTGGCCGTGGCCGCCGCGTAGATGCTGAAGGAGGGGGACCTCTCGCCGCAAGGCGAACGGTGGAGCGGACGAGCCGGCTGCTCCGAGCCTGATCTCACCCCCTCCACCAGGCTCTCTGCGTCGCGAGCGCATCGTTCCGCCGCCTTCTGCGCTATCTAGGGCGAAGCTTCCGCCGAGCCCCTGCCTTGCCCGACCCGAAACCCGCCAAAGCCCGCTGCCTGCGCGTCGTCCTAGCGATCGCCGGCCTGGTGCTGATCGTGGCCGCGGGGTTCGCGTGGCTGAACCGCAAGGCGCTGGCGCGGGACGCGCTGACCGGCTGGCTGAAGTCCAAGGGGGTCGCGGCCCAGGCTCGGGTCGATGCGGTCGGGCCCACCACCTTCGTCGCGCGCCTGACCCTGGGCGATCCCCGTCACCCGGACTTCACCGCCGAGCGGGCGGAGATCCACTACCGCATCGGCCTCGGCGGCCTGACCCTGACATCGGTCACCCTGAAGCAGCCGGTGCTGCGGGCGTCGCTGCATGACGGCAAGCTGGGGCTCGGCGCGCTGGATCCGCTGGTCCGGGACTTTCTGAGCCGCCCGCCGCCGCCGAACTTCAAGCTGCCGGCGATCCACATCGATGGCGGCGTCCTGGTCCTTTCGACGGACTACGGCCCGATGCGGCTGAACGGCGACGTCCGGGTGGACGACGGCCAGCTGCAGCAGTTGACCGCCACCTCGGCCCCGACCCGGTTGAAAGGCGCCGCACTCGACATCACGCTGGGCCAGGGGTCGCTGCGGGAGACCGCCCGGGGCAGCCGGGTCAACCTCAGCCTCGACGCGCCCGCGAGCCACGTCGCGGCGGGCGGCGCCTCGGCCAAGGACGCCCGGCTGCGGATCGATCTCGAGGCCCCCTATCCTGACCTGGTGAAGCACCGCGGCGACGGGGCGCTGCTGGCGCGGGTCGAGCTGGCCGGGCGGCAGGTGGCGATGGGCGGCCGCAGCTTCGGCCAGGCCGGCCTCTCGGGCGTGTTCACCGGTCGGTCCACGGGCTGGATGTCCGGCCTCGCCGTCACCGGCCGGGCAACCGGCGACCTGCGGGCCGACGGCGGATCGCTCGGCGGCGCCCGGCTCGGCCGGCTCCGCGCCGCCCTGCTCGCCGAGGACGTCCGCTGGACCCGCGTCGGCGGCGACCGGGTGAGCGCCAAGGTCGAGGTGGCCGGCTCGGCCGATGGGGTCGAGGCCGGCGGGCTGTCGGTCGACCGGCTGGCGGCCAAGATGTCGGGTCCGCTGAGCGCCGCGCGCAACGATGTCAGGCTGTCCGTCGCCGGTTCTGTCGAGGGCCACGGCCGCTGGACCGGCCTCGGCGCGCCGTTGGCTGGGGACGCCGCCCAGGTCGCGGCGGTGAAGCGCGCGGCGCACGGCTTCCGGTTCGCCGCGCCGGCCATCTCCGCCCAGCTGGCCCTGGCCAAGGCCCAGACCTTCACGGCCAAGCTGCTCCGGCCTGTGAGCTTGCGTCCCGATACCGGCGGCGAGGTGCGGCTGGCGCAGGATGGCGGGGGCCTGACCCTCACTGTCGCCGGCGGCGGCCTGCCTCAGGTCGAGGCCACGGTCCGATCGTGGACGCTGGGCGCCGAGACCACTGCGGACCTGGCCGTGAAGGCGCAGGTCTCGGCCGGCCTGGCCCGGGACGCGCAGCTGGACGCGGCCGGCCGGCTGCGGATCGCGGGGGGCGCCACGACCTTCACCGCCTCCCGGTGCGCCGCGTTCAAGGTGGCGCAGCTGGACTTCGGGGCCAACGACATCGAAGGGCTCTCGGGCCAGTTATGCCCGGCCGACGCCCCGCTGGCCAGCACGGGCGGCGGCGACTGGCGGCTCACCGGCCGGGCCGCGGGGGTCGCCGCGGCCGTTCCGTTCGCCCAGGTCCGGCTGGCGGACGGCGCCGGGCGGGTCATGGTCGGCAGCCGCCGCGGCCGCCTGAGCGCCGTGGCCGAGGTGGCCGCCGCGCGCCTGGAGGACAGCTCACCGCAAGGCCGGTTCCATCCCCTGGCGGTGTCCGGCCGGGCCACGCTGGCCGACCTGCTCTGGACCGCCGACTTCGCGTTCCGCCAGCCGAAGGGCGTGCCGGTGGGCCGGGCGCACCTGGCGCATGACGGCGGTCTTGGCGTCGGGTTCGTGACGCTCGCGACCGACACCCTGACTTTCGCCGACGGCGGCCTGCAGCCGGTCCAGCTGTCGCCGCTGGCCGGGGCCGTCGGTTCGCCCGCCACCGGGCAGGCGCGCTTCGAGGGACGCTTCGACTGGGCGCGCGTCGGTGTCAGCAGCAGCGGGAGCCTCTCGCTCAGGAACCTCGGCTTCCAGAGCCCGGCCGGCCGCGTCGAGGGCCTCAACGGCGAGCTTGCCTTCACCAGCCTCGCGCCGCTTGTCGCCGCGCCCGGCCAGTTGCTGAACGTGGCCTCGGTCCAGGCCATCGTCCCGCTGACCAACCTCCACGGGACCTTCTCGCTGGCCGACAACGTCCTGAAGATCGCGGGCGGCGAGGCAGAGGTGGGCGGGGGCCGCATTCGTATTGAGAGCCTGGACCTGCCCCTAGCGCCCGGCGCGCCCACCCGCGGTGTGCTCAGCCTCGAGGACGTGCAGCTCCACGACCTGGTCGAGGCCTCGCCATTCGGCGACAAGGTCGACCTGGACGCGCGGGTCAGCGGGCGGATCGCCTTCGAGGCGACCGGCAACAAGGTGCGGATCGGCGCGGGCGAGCTGAAGGCGACCCGGCCCGGGCGGATCTCCATCGACCGCTCGGCCCTCACCGGGATGACCGCCGACACCACGATCGCGGCCCCCGCGGCGGTGGCCAATCCCAACGACACCTTCACCGACTTCGCCTACCAGGCCATGGAGAACCTGGCCTTCGACACGCTGGAGGCCACGGTCGCCAGCCGCGACGACGGCCGCCTGGGCGTGCTGTTCCACATCGTCGGCCGCCACGATCCGCCGACCAAGCAGCGCATCAGGCTGACCATCATGGACCTGATCCAGAAGCGCTTCCTGGGCCGCAAGCTGCCCCTGCCCTCGGGCACCGGCGTGAACCTTACGCTCGACACGACGCTGAACCTGGACGATCTGCTGAAGGACTACGCCGACTATCGGGCCCTGCACGGTTCAGCTGCGGTTCAGCCGCGACCGTTCACCCTGCAACCAAGATGATGGAGACCCTGGGATGAGAGGATTGCTGGCCGCGCTGGCGTTAGCGACGCTTTGCGGTGCGTGCACCCCGACCGTGCGGGTCGAGGTGGCGCCGATCACCATTTACGCCAAGCTGGACGCCAACGTCCGGCTGCAGCTGGACCAGGACGTCAAAGACCTGATCCAGAAGAACCCCAACCTCTTCTAGACGAGGAGGAGAAAGCTCATGCGACACACCCTCAGCATCACCGCCGCCGTACTCGCTGCGCTCGCGCTTGCGCCAGCCGCGGCGATCGCCATGGACGCCAAGTCCGCCGTCGACGCCGCCAAGTCTGCTGGCGTGGTCGGCGAGCAGGCCGATGGCTACCTGGGCTTCGTGAAGCCTTCCAGCGACACCGCGTTGAAGGCGGCCGTCCAGGAGATCAACGACGGTCGCGGCGCGCTCTACCGCCAGGCGGCCGCCAAGAACGGCGTCTCGGTCGAGGCGGCCGGCGGCTCGGCCTATACGGCCATCGTCCAGGCCAAGCTGAAGCCGGGCGATTATTACAAGCCGGCCGGCGGCGGCTGGATGAAGAAATAGCGGACGTCGGCCGGCCCGCTCAGCCGACGAAGATCCAGCCGTCCGGCAGGGTGCTCAGGCTGACCCCGACCAGGGTCATCTGGGCACCGCCGGCGATGCTGATCACCGTGTCGGCGCCCACCTGAGCCACTGTGTAGGTGGAGCCGGGATCCAGCATCACCCGGTCGCCCTCGGCGACGCTGAAGTCGGTCACACGGTCGATTCCTGCGTCGCCGAAACTGTGGAACAGGTCCGCGCCCGGCCCGCCGGTCATGGTGTCGTCGCCGCGGTCGCCGGAGACATAGTCGTTTCCGGCGCCGCCGGAGAGGATGTCGTTGCCCTGGCCGCCGCGCACGATGTCGTTCCCGGCGTCTCCGCTCAGGGTGTCGTCGCCCAGGTTGCCCAGCACCACGTCGGCGCCGTCGCCGCCGAACTGCAGGTCGTTGCCCTTGCCGCCCACCACCCAGTCGTCGCCGGCCCCGCCGTGCAGGGTGTCGTCGCCCATGTTGCCGTTGATGTCGTCGAAGCCGCCACCACCCCCGATGGCGTCGTTGCCGTCGCCGCCGCGCAGGTAGTTCGGGCCGTTGCCGCCGGTGATGGTGTCGTTGCCCGCCAGCCCGTCGATCGTCGCCCCGCCGGTGGCGCCCACCAGGGCGTCGTCGCCGGCGGTCGGCGTGGCCGCGCCCTGGGTCAGGTCCAGGCGGTACGTGCCGGTGTAGCCGTCCACGAAACTGCCGGCCTCGACATAGTAGGTCCCGCCGGTCGTGGCGGTGAACACGATGCGGGAGTCCGGCTGGCCGCCGCTGACGACATCGTCGTTGAAGGCCAGCAGGCCGCCGCTCGCGTCGTGCAGCCGCAGGAAGCTGTCGGCCACCGTCCCGCCGCCGCCCCCCCGGGCGACCTGGTTGATGGTGTAGGTGACGCCCGGCTCGAGGGTCACCTTGAACCAGTCGCGGTCCCCCGCCGACTGCAGCGCCCCGCTGGCCGAGCCGCCGACCGCCAGCAGGCCGAACGGCGCGGTGGTGTCGGTGAGGCTGGAGGCGAACTCGTCCGGCGGCGGCACGTAGGGTGCCCCCGCCACCGCCGGCCCCCAGCCCAGGATGTCGAGGATCTGCACGTCGGTCGGCGTCAGCGCCGTGGGTGTCCCCGCCGACACCGGGCCGAAGGCGTCGCCGCGGGTATGGTCCCAGTCCGCCAGGTCGAAGCCGTCGTCCCGGCCCGCGGCGTCGATGGCGCTATGGTACTGCGGCCCGGTCACGTGGGCGCCGTCGATGCCGAAGAAGGTCGGGACCCCGTCGGCCCCGCCGGTGACGTCGCGCTGGCCGCTGGCGGCGAACCGGAACAGGTCCATCGGCTTCCAGCGGACGCCCTGCAGGCCCAGGCCGCCGATGCGGCCGAACACGCCCTCGGTGATCTCGTGCAGCAGCGTGCCGACCGCATCCGCGCCGTAGTCGAACGCCACGTCGTTGTTCAGGGTGATGCTGTCGTCAACCGAATTGGTCTGGACCGCCAGACCCAGCACCCGGGCCTCGGCGAACGGCAGCGAAAACCCCACGCCGTTCGAGGGATCGACCGCGGGCAGGCCGGCGACGGCGGCGAAGTCGTCGGCGCTGGTGGCGTGCGCCTGCAGCGCGTCCACCAGTGTGGTGTAGCTGACCGGCGTGGTGGAAAACGTGTTGTAGGCGGCGAAGGCGCCGCTCAGCGGGCCCAGGTCGAACCGCATGCCGACCGTGGTCGCGTCGGTAAACAGGCCCTGCAGTATGTGCTCGGCGTCAAGCACGGCGCCCCGATAGGCGTCGCTCACCCCGGAGCCGTAATAGTTCACGAAGACGAGGCCGCTGCCCGCCAGGGTCACGCTTTCGGTGGGTAGCGACATGCCCGGCTTTCTTCACTCTGGACTGGCCAGCCAGTGGTCGCGGGACTTGTGGTCGCTGTCAATGCACGCCCGGCGTGAACACCGGGTCTCGCCGACCGCCGACCGCTGGGGGCGGGCCGGGGTCGGCGCCATGTCTACCGGCTCAGGCTCCCGATCTGCGCCTTCCGCTCGCGGCGGCGGCGCGTGAGGATGTGCTCGGTGTAGCCGTTGGGCTGGGCGCGGGCTTCGAACACCAGCTCCAGAGCGGCCTGGTAGGCGATGCTGTCCGGGTTGCCGGCCATGGGCTGGTACAGCGGGTCGCCGGCGTTCTGGCCGTCGACCACCTTGGCCATCCGGCCCAGGGTCTCGCGCACCTGCGCCTCGGTGCAGACCCCGTGGTGCAGCCAGTTGGCGATGTGCTGGCTGGAGATCCGCAGGGTGGCGCGGTCCTCCATCAGGCCCACGTCGTGGATGTCGGGCACCTTGGAACAGCCGACCCCCTGGTCGATCCAGCGCACGACATAGCCCAGGATGCCCTGGGCGTTGTTGTCCAGCTCCTGCTGCACGTCGGCGGGGCTCCAGTTGGACTTGGCCAGCGGCGGGGTCAGCAGGTCGGTGAGGCCGGTGGGCTCGCCGGCCTTGGCCATCTCAGTCTGAAGCGCCGGCACGTCGACCTCATGGTAGTGCAGGGCGTGCAGCACGGCTGCGGTGGGCGAGGGCACCCAGGCGGTGTTGGCGCCGGCGCGGGGGTGGCCGCCCTTGGTCGCCAGCATCGAGGCCATCAGGTCGGGCGCCGCCCACATGCCCTTACCGATCTGGGCATGGCCGGGGAAGCCGGTGGCCAGGCCGATCTCGACGTTGCGCTGCTCATAGGCCGGCAGCCAGGGCTCGGCCTTGATGGCGTCCTTGCGGGCGACCGGGCCGGCTTCCATGGCGGTGTGGATCTCGTCGCCGGTGCGGTCGAGGAAGCCGGTGTTGATGAACACCACCCGGTCCCGGGCGGCGAAGATGCAGGCCTTGAGGTTGGCGCTGGTGCGCCGCTCCTCGTCCATGATCCCAAGCTTGACGGTGTTGCGGGCCAGGCCCAGGGCGTCCTCGACCAGGTCGAACAGACGCACGGCCAGCGCCACCTCGTCGGGGCCGTGCATCTTGGGCTTGACGATATAGACCGAGCCGGCCGGGCTGTTGCGGCCGGCCTGCAGGTCGTGCAGGGCGGCGGTGACGGTGATCAGGGCGTCGATCGCGGTCTCATAGGCCGGCTGGCCATCGTAGCGGACCATGTCGGTGAGCATGTGGTGGCCGACGTTGCGGACCAGCATCAGCGAGCGCCCGCGCAGGCTGAGCGCGCCGCCGTCGGGCGCCACATAGCGGCGATCCTCGTCCAGGCGCCGGATTTCGGTGCGGCCGCCCTTGGCGAAGCTGGCCGAGAGGTCGCCGCGCATCAGTCCCAGCCAGTTGCGGTAGACGCCGACCTTGTCCTCGGCGTCCACGGCGGCGACCGAGTCCTCGCAGTCCTGGATGGCGGTCAGCGCCGCCTCGACCAGCACGTCGGCGACCCCGGCCGGGTCGTCCTGGCCGATGGGATGCTGGCGATCGACCAGGATTTCGAGGTGCAGCCCGTTATGGCGCAGCAGCAGACCGTCCGGGGCGATGGCCGCGCCGCGATAACCGGCGAACTGGCCCGGGTCGGCGAGGAAGGACTCCTGCCCGCCCGCCAGGTGCGCCGCCAGGTTCTCGCCGATCACCGTGTAGGCGACCGCGTCGGCGTGCGAGCCGTTGGAGAGCGGCGCGACCCGGTCCAGCAGCTCGCGCGCGAACGCGATCACCTTGCCGCCGCGCACCGGGTCGTAGCCCTTGGCGCCGGTCGGCGGCTCGATGGCGTCGGTGCCGTAGAGGGCGTCATAGAGACTGCCCCAGCGGGCATTGGCGGCATTCAGCGCATAGCGGCCGTTGGACACCGGCACCACCAGTTGCGGCCCGGCCAGCCTGGCGATCTCGGGATCGACGTTGCGGGTGCCGATCTGGAAGGCCGGCGGCTCGGGCAGCAGGTAGCCGATCTCCCGCAGGAAGGCGATCTCCTCGGCGACGTCCATGGCCTGGCCGCGCCGCGCGCGCCACCAGCCGTCGATCTTGGCCTGCAGCGCGTCGCGCCGCGCCAGCAGGGCCGCGTTGCGCGGGCCGAAGTCCGCCAGGATGGCCTCCAGCGCCACCCAGAACGCCTGCGGGCCGATGCCGGCGCCCGGCAGCAGTTCCTGCTCCACGAAGGCGTGCAGGATATCGTCGACGGCCAGGGTGTTGCTGATGTCCATTCGCGCACCGGATAGCAAAGTGGCCTGAGGCGAAAGCCCCAGGCCACCGAGTTTCGAGCCGAACCGCTCGCGCTAGGCGAACTGGCCCATCGTATTGTGCACGCCGCCCGCCTTGAGGGCAGCTTCGCCGGCGAAGTATTCCTTGTGGTCGTCGCCGATGTCCGAGCCGGACATGTTCTGGTGCCGCACGCAGGCGATGCCCTGGCGGATTTCCTGGCGCTGGACGTTCTTGACGTAGCCCAGCATGCCCTGGGTCCCGAAGTACTCCTTGGCCAGGTTGTCGGTCGACAGCGCAGCGGTGTGGTAGGTCGGCAGCGTGATCAGGTGGTGGAAGATGCCGGCCCGCTTGGCGCCGTCGGCCTGGAAGGTGCGGATGCGCTCGTCGGCCTCGACGGCCAGTTCGGTGACGTCGTACTGGGCGCTCATCAGGCCCTCGCGGTCGTAGGCCGACACGTCCTTGCCCGCCTTGGCCCAGGCGTCATAGACCTGCTGGCGGAAGTTCAGCGTCCAGTTGAACGACGGCGAGTTGTTGTAGGCCAGCTTGGCGTTCGGCACGACGGCGCGGATGCGGTCCATCATCCCGGCGATCTGCTCGACGTGCGGCTTCTCGGTCTCGATCCACAGGATGTCGGCGCCGTTCTGCAGCGAGGTGATGCTGTCGAGAACGCAGCGGTCCTCGCCCGAGCCGGCGCGGAACTGGAACAGGTTGGAGGCCAGGCGCTTGGGCCGCAGCAGCTTGCCGCCGCGGTTCAGCACCACGTCGCCGTTCTTCATGTCGGCCGGCGAGATCTCCTCGCAGTCGAGGAAGCTGTTGTACTGGTCGCCGATGTCGCCGGGCGTGTGGCTGACCGCGATCTGCTTGGTCAGGCCGGCGCCAAGGCTGTCGGTGCGGGTGACGATGATGCCGTTGTCGACGCCCAGTTCCAGGAAGGCGTAGCGGCAGGCGCGCACCTTCGCCAGGAAGTCCTCGTGCGGGACCGTGACCTTGCCGTCCTGGTGGCCGCACTGTTTCTCGTCGGAGACCTGATTCTCGATCTGCAGGGCGCAGGCCCCGGCCTCGATCATCTTCTTGGCCAGCAGGTAGGTGGCTTCCGCGTTGCCGAAGCCGGCGTCGATGTCGGCGATGATTGGTACGACATGGGTCTCGAAGCCGTCGATGGCGTCCTGCAGCGTCTGTTCCCTGGCCTTGTCGCCGGCCGCGCGGGCGGCGTCGAGGTCGCGGAACATCAGGTTCAGCTCACGGGCGTCGGCCTGCTTCAGGAAGGTGTAGATCTCCTCGATCAGCGCCGGCACCGAGGTCTTCTCGTGCATCGACTGGTCCGGCAGCGGGCCGAAGTCGGAGCGCAGGGCCGCGACCATCCAGCCGGAAAGATAGATGTACTTCCCCTTGGTGGTGCCGAAGTGCTTCTTGATCGAGATCATCTTCTGCTGGGCGACGAAGCCGTGCCAGCAGCCCAGCGACTGGGTGTAGTTGGCCGGGTCCGCATCGTAGGCGGCCATGTCGGCGCGCATGATGCCGGCGGTGTAGCGGGCGATCTCCAGCCCGGTCTTGAACCGGTTCTGCAGCCGCATGCGCGCCACGGCCTCCGGGTCGATCCCGCCCCAGGGGCCCTTCTTGCTCGCAATGAGCTGGCTCATCTCGATGATGTGGTCTTGGTAGGCCATCGTGGCGATCCCCGATATCAGACAGGCTGGATTGATCTGGCCGGTAGCGTGCAAGCCGCGTGCCTGGGGAGTCTGTTCGGGGTCTAACTGTCATACTTTACAAGGTTTCTCTGTAATGTTGTAAGGATTGACAGATTGGAGGCCTGACATGCCGACCGACCGCCGCCTGTATGTGGGACCCAGCCTTCGGCGCCTGCGGCGCGACTTGGGCCTGACCCAGGCCGACATGGCCTCCGACCTGGAAGTCTCGGCCTCCTATATCGCGCTGCTGGAGCGTAATCACCGCCCGCTCAGCGCCGAGGTGCTGCTGCGGCTGGCCCAGACCTACAAGATGGACATGGCGGCGCTGGCGGCCGGTGGCGGCGCCGAGGAGACCGCGCGGCTGCAGGCGGTGCTGAAGGACCCGATGTTCGCCGACATCGACCTGCCGTCGCTGGAAACCGCCGACGTCACCACCAACTTCCCGGGGGTCACCGAGGCGCTGCTGCGCCTCTATACCGCCTATAAGGAAGAACAGCTGGCGCTGGCCGACCGCGGCGCCGAGTCGGGCCCGGCGGGAACGGCCGGCGGCCTGGACGCCTCCGACCCGATCGCCGAGTCGCGCCGCTTCCTGGAAGCCCGCCGCAACTGCTTCCCCAGCCTGGACGACCCCGCCGAGCGCCTGGCCCAGACGGTCGCCGACCACGACAGCCTGACCGGCTACTTCAGGGCCCGCCACAACCTGCGGGTCCGCCGCATGCCGCCCGAGGTGATGGTCGGCTCCATCCGTCGCCTGGATCGCCACCGGCGCGAGATCCTGCTGAGCGACGAGCTGGACCACGCCAGCCAGACCTTCCAGCTGGCCCTGCAGCTGGCCTATCTGGAGCTGGACGCCGATATCGCCGCCGTAGTCGCCGAGGGGTCGTTCACCGAGAGCGGCGAGCGCCTGACCCGCCGCGCCCTGGCCAGCTACGCGGCGGCGGCCCTGCTGATGCCCTACTCGGCCTTCGCCCGCGCGGTGGAGGCCCGGCGCTACGACCTGGAGGCGCTGGCGCGGCAGTTCGGGGCCAGCTTCGAACAGGTCGCCCACCGCCTCACCACCCTGCAGAAGCCCGGCCAGGAGCGGGTGCCGTTCTTCTTCATCCGCGTGGATGAGGCTGGGAACGTCTCCAAACGGCTGGACGGCGCCGGCTTCCCCTTCGCGCGGCACGGCGGGGGCTGTCCGCTGTGGAATGTCCACGCGGCGTTCCGCACCCCCCGCCTGATTGTGACCCAATGGCTGGAGCTGCCCGACGGCCAACGGTTCTTCTCCGTCGCCCGCACCGTCACCGCCGGCGGCGGCGGGTTCGGCAAGGTCAGGGTCGAGCGCGCCATCGCCCTGGGCTGCGCGGCCGAGCACGCCGGGCGCCTGATCTACACCGATGGCCAGCCCGGACCGGAGACGGCGACCCCCATCGGCGTCACCTGCCGCATCTGCCATCGCACCGAATGCACGGCCCGGTCGGCGCCGCCGATCGGCCGCCAGATCCTGCCCGACGACATCCGTCGCACCAGCGCGCCGTTCGGCTTCTCCGACAGCTGACCCGCCAGGCGGTCGAGACTGCTGGTCTTGCCGCGAACTTCCGCAACGGAACCGCTTGGCGGAGCGGTGCTTTCAGGGTCAAAAGGACCCTCCAGGGGGGAAATACGCGTCCATGGCCCAGCGCAGCGCCGCGGCGAAGTCCACGGACCGGTTCGAACGCAAGCGCGAGGCCATCCTGGACGCGGCGACCCGCATCCTGAACCGCAAGGGGATCAAGGGCCTGACGCTGGGCGACACCGCCGCCGCGGTCGACCTTTCCACCACCAGCGTCACCTACTATTTCAAGCGCAAGGACGACCTGGCGGCCGCCTGCATAACCCGCGGGATCGAGACCCTGCACGATATCGCCGACGCGGCGATCCGCGCGCCGAGTCCGTCCGAGCGGCTGCACGCCTTCCTGACCGGCTACCTCGACACCCTGAAGCGGATCGACGAGGGCCAGGCCCCGCCGCTGCCGATCATCTCCGAATTGCGCGCCCTCAGCTCGCCGCGCCGCGAGGAGGTGGCGCAGTCCTATGGCCGGCTGTTCCGCAAGGCGCGGCAGATGTTCGACCATCCCGACATGCTGTGGATGTCGCGCGGCCGGCGTACGGCGCGCACGCGGATGCTGCTGGAGCAGGTGTTCTGGGGTGGCGCGTGGCTGGTCCGCTACGAGACCGAGGACTATCCGCGCATCCGCGACCGGATCGTCGACATCCTGCTGAACGGCGTCGCGCCGGAGGGCAGTTCCTGGGAGCCGGCCGCCATCTCCATGGCCAGGCTGGCGGCGCGCGAGGGGCCGGAAACTTCGCGCGAGACCTTCCTGCTGGCCGCCACCCGGCTGATCAACCGGCGCGGCTACCGCGGCGCCTCGGTGGACAAGATCTCCGCCGAGCTGAACGTCACCAAGGGCAGCTTCTACCACCACAACGAGGCCAAGGACGACCTGGTGGTGGCCTGTTTCGAGCGCAGCTTCGAGGTGATGCGCCGCGCCCAGCGGCTGGCCATGGAGCTGCCGGGCAACCAGTGGGACAAGCTGTCGGCCTGCGCCGCGGCCCTGGCCGAGTTCCAGCTCTCCGAACACGGCCCGCTGCTGCGCACCCTGGCGCTCACCGCCCTGCCGGAACAGATGCGCCGGGTGATGATGGACCACGCCAACCGCATCTCCGAGCGCTTCGCCTCGATGATCTCCGACGGCATCGCGGAGGGCTCGATCCGCCCGGTCGACCCGGCCATCGCCGCCCAGATGCTGAATGCCACGCTGAACGCCTGCGCCGAACTGGGCTACCTGGTCCCCGACGTCCGCCCCAAGGCCGCCGCCTCGGTCTTCGTCCGCCCGCTGCTCATGGGAATCTTCGAGACGTAAGCGCGCGCCGAAGGCGTTTTGCATGACCTCAGAAAACGCAGAATGCGCAGAAAGAGGCCGCGACGCTGGCCCAGCCCTTCTGCGTTTTCTGCGTCTTCTGCGGTTCAACTCCCTGGCGCTTCGCGCCGAAACGAGCAACGCCGCGAAGGTTGCCCCTCGCGGCGTCTGCAGCGCGTCGAAGCGGCCGATGCCTATTTGCGCGTGAAGGCGCCGAACTTGGCGTTGAAGCGCGAAACGCGGCCGGCGCGGTCCAGCAGGTGGTGGCCGCCGCCGGTCCAGGCCGGGTGGGTCTTCGGGTCGATGTCCAGGTTCAGGGTGTCGCCCGGCTTCCCGTAGGTCGACTTGGTCTGATAGCTGCTGCCGTCCGTCATGACGACGGTGATGAAGTGATAGTCGGGGTGGATGTCTTGTTTCATCGAACGGGCGCCTGACATAAGGGATCGGCCGAATTGGGCCGGCCGCCGGTGAGGGCGGCAAATTGGAAGCCGCGCGTATAGAGAAACGCCGGCGGGAATGCAAGGTGCGACGCCGATGAGTGACCCCGGCTCCGAGTCTTCCACGCCGGGTCGGCCCAGCGCGGGCCAGGCCCTGGCGCAGACCCTCTCCGAGGCTGCCGGCAAGCGGGGCAAGAGCCGCAACGTCGGCGCGCTCAGCCGGCTGTTGCCGTTCGCGCGGGCGCATTGGCGCCATGCGGTGTTCGCCGCGGTGTTCCTGCTGCTCTCCACCGCCTCGACCCTGGGGATCTCCTGGGCGGTGCGCCAGGTCGTCGATCACCTGGGCGAGGCCAAGCTCGACGCCTCGACGGTGGATCGCCGCTTCCTGTGGGTGTGGGCGGTGGCGGGGACCCTGGCGGTGGCCACGGCGCTGCGCTTCTACTTCGTCACCAAGCTGGGCGAGCGGATCGTCGCCGACATGAGGAAGGCGACCTATGCCCATATCCTCACCTTGGACCCGTCGTTCTTCCTGCAGACCCGCACCGGCGAGGTGCTGTCGCGGCTGACCACCGACATCGCCATCGTCGAGAACCTGCTGGCCACCTCGGTCTCGGTGGCGCTGCGCAACCTGCTGACCCTGATCGGGGCCCTGATCCTGCTGGTGTTCGTCAGCCCGCACCTGACCGGCCTGGTGCTGCTGACCTTCCCGTTCGTGATCGCGCCGCTGTTCCTGTTCGGCCGCCGGGTGCGTAGGCTGACCGCCTCGGCCCAGGACCGGTTCGCCGACGCGGTGGGCTCGGCCGGCGAGAGCCTGGACGCCCTGGAGACGGTACAGGCCTTCGGCCGCGAGCGCGCCGCCGCCGACCGGTTCGGCGCCGCCGTGGAACAGGCCTTCGCCGCCCAGCTGCGCCGGATCACCACCCGCGCGACCATGACCGCGGCGGTGATCGTCCTGGTGTTCGGCGGCATCGTCGGAGTGTTCTGGCTGGGCGTGCACGCCGGCCTGCGGGGCGAGATCAGCTGGGGGGCGCTGTTCCAGTTCGCCTTCCTGTCGGTGATGGCCGCGGGTTCCGTGGGCGCGCTTGGCGAGACCTGGGGCGATGTGCAGAAGGCCGCCGGGGCCATGGAGCGGGTCGGCGAGTTGCTGGATGCGCGGCCCGGCGTCGCCCCGCCGGCCTATCCCGTCGCCCTGCCCGACCCGCCACGCGGCGAGGTGGCCTTCGACGGCGTGACCTTCGCCTATCCGGGCCGCCCGGACCTGCCGGCGCTCAGGAACTTCTCGCTCCACGTCCGCCCCGGCGAGCGTGTGGCGCTCGTGGGCCCGTCCGGCGCGGGCAAGAGCACCGTCTTCCGCCTGCTGCTGCGCTTCTACGATCCGCAGCTCGGCCGGGTGCTGGTGGACGGGGTGGCGCTCACCGACGCCGATCCGACGGCGGTGCGCGCCCGCATGGCCCTGGTGGCCCAGGAGAGCCCGCTGTTCTCCGGCTCGGCCAGCGACAACGTCCGCTTCGGCCGCGAGGGGGCCACCGACCTGGAGGTCCACGCGGCGGTCCGCGCCGCCCAGGCCGAGGGGTTCCTGAACGCCCTGCCGGAGGGGCTGGAGACTCTGGTCGGCGACCGCGCCCGCACCCTCTCCGGCGGCCAGCGCCAGCGCCTGGCCATCGCCCGGGCCCTGATCCGCGAGGCGCCGATCCTGTTGCTGGACGAGGCCACCAGCGCGCTCGACGCCGAGAACGAGCACCTGGTCCAGCGCGCCCTGGACGTGGCCATGCAGGGCCATACGACGCTGGTCATCGCCCACCGCCTGGCGACCGTGCTCAAGGCCGATCGCATCGTGGTGATGGACGAGGGCCGCGTGGTCGAGGAGGGCACGCATGCGGCCCTGGTCGCGAAGAACGGCCTCTACGCCCGCCTGGCCGCGCTGCAGTTCGAGGCGGCGTAGCGCTCACCCGGGCTGCGAACCCTCTCGAATGCCAACCGCAGGTTCGCCGACCGCAGGTTTGTCGACCTCGGGGGCGCCGTGTCTTCAGGCGCCGTAGCGTCGACGCCCCAGGCGCTGGGCCACGTCGGCCAGCCAGGTTTCCGGCCGAAAGGTGGTGGTCGCCTTCCACTTTTCGAAGGCCATGACGTTCTCGATCCGGCGGTCGGTGAACTCCAGCGCCGCCTGGCGGCCGGCGCTCATCCGGACCGCCATGGCGCCGGTCAGGATGCCGGCCAGCAGCGCGCGCTTGGTATAGTGGTTCTCGTCGGTGGCGGTGTCGCCGGCCCAGCACCAGAGGACGTCGGCGCTCTCCCAGGCCAGCCGGGCGCCCAGGGCCAGGTTCTGCGGCAGGGCCAGGTGGCCCATCCAGCGCCGCGTGGCCGGCGCGTCCGCGTCGGCGGCGTCCAGCCGCGCCTCCACCGCCCTTCTGATGCGCTCGCGGATCTTCAGGTTGGAGGCGTGGACCTCCGCCAGGGCCGCCAGGGCCCGGTCGTCGTGGCGGCGCGACAGCAGGGCGGCGAGGTCTGCCGGGCCATGCGGGATCAGCAGCTCCGTCTCCCCCGCTGATAGCCCCAGGGCCTTGCCGGCCAGCTTGGCGGTGCGCCCGGTCCAGCCGTGGAGGGGCGCCAGCTTCAAGGTCTCGTCCAGCAGCGCCTGCTCGGTCGCGGCGGGCCAGTCGGCGGGGGTTTCGCTCATGGCCGCAATGTAGCGGAGTGCGTGGACATCCCACACCCCTTCTGCTATCTGCCCGCGCTCAAACCCGAGGGGTCACACCTTCGGGCTATTGGTTTTTTGTACGCTCGCCGCCTTTCAGCCGGCACGAGGTGGGCGGCTAGCGCGCAACAGGAGAGTCAACCCTGGTTCAGATTTTCGTCCGCGACAACAACGTCGACCAAGCCCTCAAGGCGCTGAAGAAGAAGATGCAGCGCGAAGGCTCGTTCCGCGAGATGAAGCGCCACGTCCACTACGAGAAGCCCTCCGAGAAGCGCGCGCGCCAGAAGGCGGAAGCCGTTCGCCGGGCCCGCAAGCTGGCCCGCAAGCGCGCCCAGCGCGAAGGCCTGATCGCGGCTCCGAAGAAGCCGGTAAGAACTTAAGGGCCCGGGGCCTAAAACTGGCACGGAAGATGCTTATTTGAAGGGCTGCGCCACCGGCGCGGCCCTTTTTGCGTACTACGGTCTGGACGCGATGTTCCGTCGCGACGGACCGGCGTTAAGTGGTCTATCACCGGTTGGCGTCCTATCTTGGCTTCTTACGCCGCCTGTTTGGGAACGGTCCGCACCATGAATCTCCGCAATCTCGTCATCTGGGGCGTCATTGTCGTCGTCCTGATCGGGCTCTACTCCATGATGACCGGCGGCGGCCGCGCTAGCGGCGCCGGGGCCCATGAAGCCACCTATTCGCAGTTGTTGAGCAAGGTCAGCGCCGGCGAGGTCAAGAAGGCCTCGATCCGCGGCGACATGGTCGAGGTCACCGACCAGAGCAACCGCACCTTCACCACCGTCACCCCGGACAACCAGGATGACCTGGTCAAGCGCCTCGAGGCGCAGGGCGCGGACATCACCGTCAAGCCGGCCGGCGGCTTCACCCTGATCGGCTTCCTGCTGAACTCGCTGCCGATCCTGCTGCTGATCGGCGTCTGGATCTTCTTCATGCGCCAGATGCAGGGCGGGACCCGCGGGGCCATGGGCTTCGGCAAGTCCAAGGCGCGGCTGCTGACCGAGAACAAGAACCGCGTCACTTTCGACGACGTGGCCGGCGTTGAAGAGGCCAAGGAAGAGGTCGTCGAGATCGTCGACTTCCTGAAGGACCCGCAGAAGTTCCAGCGCCTGGGCGGCAAGATCCCCAAGGGCGCCCTGCTGATCGGCCCTCCCGGCACCGGCAAGACCCTGCTGGCCCGCGCCATCGCCGGTGAGGCGGGCGTGCCGTTCTTCACCATCTCGGGCTCGGACTTCGTGGAAATGTTCGTGGGCGTCGGCGCCTCCCGTGTGCGCGACATGTTCGAACAGGCCAAGAAGAACGCCCCCTGCATCATCTTCATCGACGAGATCGACGCGGTCGGTCGTCACCGGGGCGCGGGCCTGGGTGGCGGCAACGACGAGCGCGAGCAGACCCTGAACCAGCTGCTGGTCGAGATGGACGGCTTCGAATCCAATGAAGGCATCATCCTGATCGCCGCCACCAACCGTCCCGACGTGCTGGACCCCGCCCTGCTGCGTCCGGGCCGCTTCGATCGCCAGGTCGTGGTGCCGAATCCTGACGTCAACGGCCGCGAACGCATCCTGCGCGTGCACATGAAGAACGTGCCCCTGGCCGCCGACGTCGACGTCAAGGTCACGGCCCGCGGGACGCCGGGCTTCTCCGGCGCCGACCTGGCTAACCTGGTCAATGAGGCCGCCCTGATGGCCGCGCGCAAGAACCGCCGCATGGTCACCCAGCGCGACTTCGAGGACGCCAAGGACAAGGTCATGATGGGCGCCGAGCGCCGGTCGATGGTTATGACCGAGGAAGAGAAGACCAACACCGCCTACCACGAGGGCGGCCACGCCCTGGTGGCGCTGACGGTCCCCGCCGCCGACCCGGTGCACAAGGCCACCATCATCCCGCGGGGCCGCGCGCTCGGCATGGTGATGCAGCTGCCGGAGGGCGACCGCTACTCGGTCAACTTCCAGCAGATGACCTCGCGCCTGGCGATCATGATGGGCGGCCGGGTCGCCGAGGAGCTGATCTTCGGCAAGGACAAGATCACCTCCGGCGCCTCCAGCGACATCCAGGCCGCCACCGGCCTGGCCCGCAATATGGTCACCCGCTGGGGCTACTCGGACAAGCTGGGCCTGGTCTCCTATGGCGACAACCAGGAAGAGGTGTTCCTGGGCCACTCGGTGAGCCGCACCCAGAACGTCTCGGAAGAGACCGCCAAGGTGATCGACGCCGAGGTGAAGCGCCTGGTCCAGGCCGGCTACGAGGAAGCCAAGCGCATCCTGACCGAAAAGCTGGCCGACCTGCACACCCTGGCCAAGGCGCTGCTGGAGTACGAGACCCTGAGCGGCGACGAGATCATCGGCGCGCTGAAGGGCGTGAAGCCCAACCGCGACGAGAGCGAAAGCAAGCGGCCCAGCGGCCCCTCGCTGGGCGTCCCGATCTCGCCACGCCCGAGCGCCGAGCCGGCGTAAGCGCCGCGCTCAGACTGAACGTCAAAGGGCGGTCGCAGCGATGCGGCCGCCCTTTTCGCTGGGCGCTACCGCGCCCTTGACGGCCACGCACCCCAGGCTTAATTGTATGATTGTATGAATACACACATGCAATCCTTGCTCGGCGACCTCGCCCTCTCCAGGGGCGGCGTGCCGATCTATCTGCAACTTCGGGATCAGATCCTGCGGGCGTTGGGGGAGGGCCGGCTCAGGCCCGGCGACCAGATGCCGACCATGCGGCAGATCGCGGTGGCGCTCCGGATTGACCTCAACACCGCGCGCCGCGCCTATGACGAGCTGGAGGCCATGGGGGTCATTCGTCTTGAGCGCGGCCGCGGCAGCTTCGTGGCCCAGCCGCCGGCCGCGCCGGACCCGCAACAGCACGACCGCGCCGTCGAGGAGGTCGCCCGCCAAGCGATCGGCCTGGCCCAGGCGCGTGGCGTCCAACCCCTTGCCCTGGCGAAGCGCATCGCCGCGCTCGCCCAGACCACGAAGGAGACCCTCCATGGGTAGAACCACAGGCGCCAATCCCCTGGCGACGCTGCTCACCGTCCTGACGGCGCTCGCCGCGGCGGGGGCCTTCGCGCTGGCGGCAGGCGACGGCTGGTCGATCGGCTACGGGCTGGGCGGGGTGCTGATCGTCGTCGCCATCCTGATCCCCATGTCGCTGAAGATGGCCAACCAGTGGGAGCGCGCGGTGGTGCTGCGGCTGGGCCGGCTGCAGGGCATCCGCGGTCCCGGCGTGTTCGTGATCATTCCCTTCATCGACCAGGTGTCCTCCTGGCTGGACCAGCGTATCCAGACCACCGAGTTCAACGCCGAGCAGGCGCTCTCCAAGGACACCGTGCCGGTCGATGTGGACGCGGTGGTGTTCTGGCAGATCCACGACGCCGAGCGCGCCGCGCTGGAGATCACCGACTACCGCCAGGCGATCAGCCGGGTGGCCCAGACCTCGCTTCGCGAGATGGTGGGCTCGTCCCTGCTGTCCACCCTGCTCTCCGACCGCAAGCTCGGCGACGAGCGGCTGCGCGACGAGATCGGCCGCAAGACCGCCGAGTGGGGCGTGACCGCCATGTCCGTGGAAATCCGCGACATCAGCGTGCCCGACGCTTTGCAGGACGCCATGAGCCGCGAGGCCCAGGCCCAGCGCGAGGCCGCCGCCCGCATCCACCTGGGCGACGCGGAACTGGCCGTGGCGCAGAAGTTCGTCGAGGCGGCGGACATCTACGCCAAGAGCCCCACAGCCCTGCAACTGCGGGCCATGAACATCATCTACGAGACCACCAAGGAGCGCGGGGCGACGATCCTGATCCCCACGGCCATGGTCGACGCCATGAACCCGGCGAGCCTGATCGCGGCCGCCGCCAAGGCCCGCTGAGGCCGGCAGGGGAGGAACCCATATGCTCAGGACCTGGATGCTCGCGGCTGTGATCGCCGCCGGCCCATCGGCCGCGGCGATGGCGCAGGACGCCACCGGCGACTGGATCGGCAAGGTGAAGGCAGGCGGCGACGTGGAGCTGACCATCGCCACCCAAATCAAGGCCGGCCCGGGCGGGGCGCTGGAGAGCTTCGCCGAAAGCCCCGACCAGACGCCGATGCCGCTGGCGATGACCGACATCGCGGTGAAGGACGGCGTGCTCAGCTTCAAGGCGCCGATCGCCAACGCGACCTATTCCGGCAAGTGGGATGCGGCCGTCGGCGGCTGGGTGGGAGCCCTGTCGCAGGGCGGGGCCGAGATGCCGCTGACCCTGGTCCACGGCAGGGCCGGCCCGCGGCCGGTGGTGACGGGGCTCGACGGCGACTGGTCGGGCGTGCTGGCCGTGCCGCAGGGCGACCTGCATCTGGTCATGCATGTGAAGACCGACGCCAACGGCGCCCTGGCGATGTTCTCTTCGCCGGACCAGAGCCCGATCGAAATGGCGGCGGTCCTCACCCACCAGGGCGAGGCGGTGACCATCCAGACTGATGGCTGCCGCAGGATCGGTCGGTGGAACCCGGGGAGCCATGCTCGCCCTTCATAAGGCCGGAGACTCGCGGTGCGAAAGCCTTACCCGTAGACTCCGGTCAGTTCAGGCCACCCCCGACGTCGAGGCTGCTGCTTGGCCAGACGAAAATCGTAACGCAAAATCGAACGCAAGACTGCGCGCGAAGCGGCCGAAGTCTATGAATTTTCAGTGCGTCGAACGCGTCGTGGAATATCAAGTGGCTCGCCGGTGGCAATATCTTTGCGCTGGCGAAGACCAACCGCGCGTCGGAGTCCCGTGAGTCGCACCGCCAGCCACATCGTCCGTCCGCGCGTGATGGGGATCGTGAACACGACCCCCGACAGCTTTTTCGACGGCGGCCGCCACCTGGCGCCGGCCGCGGCGCTGGTCCAGGCCCGCCGTCTCATCGCCGGTGGGGCGGATATCCTCGACCTCGGCGCGGAGTCCACCCGGCCGGGCGCCGCGCCGGTTCCGGCCGCGGTGGAGATCGAGCGGCTGGTTCCGCTGATCTCGGCGATCCGCGCCGAGAGCCCGATCCCGATCTCTGTCGACACCATGAAGCCCCAGGTGGCCCGCGCCGCGATGGCGGCCGGCGCCTCGATCTGGAACGACGTCACCGCCCTGCGCCACGCGCCGCGGAGCCTGGCGGCCGCCGCGGAGCTGGGCTGCGAGGTCGTGCTGATGCACATGCAGGGCGAGCCGCGCACCATGCAGGCCGAGCCGCACTACGATGACGTCGTGGCCGAGGTCGCCGCTTTCCTGGCCGCCCGCGCCGAGGCGGCGATGGCGGCGGGGGTGGCGCGGGGGCGGATCTGGCTCGATCCCGGCCTGGGGTTCGGCAAGCACATGATCCGCCACAACCTGCCGCTGCTGGCCGGGCTGGACCGCATCGTGGCCCTGGGGTTCCCGGTGCTGCTGGGCGCCAGCCGCAAGGCCTTCATCGGCGCCCTGGACGGTGGCGCCAACGCCGACGCCCGGCTGGGCGGCTCGATCGCCGCGGCCCTGGCGGGGGCGGCGGCCGGGGTGGCGGCGGTGCGGGTCCACGACGTGCGCGAGACAGTGCAGGCGCTGGGCGTCTGGAGCGCGATCCAGGGGGCGGGGAGGCGTACCTAGAGCGCGTCAGGCGAAAGTGGATCCCGGTTTCGCCGCCCGACGCGCTCTAATTCAAAGAGGTAGAGCCTTTTTATCTGGTTCAAGTGACTCCACTTGAACC
>NZ_JANXWD010000109.1 GCF_025351295.1 Phenylobacterium sp. | reverse complement strand
ATAGGCCATCGCCTTCGCACCACCGCTCTTCGCCAGCGTCATCGTAATCGCCGCCGTCAACGTCGTCTTCCCATGGTCCACGTGACCAATCGTTCCAATGTTGCAGTGCGGCTTGTTGCGTTCGAACTTCTCTTTGGCCATTTCAAGCTCCAGCCCTGTCCGGGCTTGTCCTCTAAACTAGGGTTGGGGCCCGAACGATCTCCGAAGAGATCGTTCAAACTCTTAGTTGGCGTTTTTCGGACGAAAAACGCTAGGCGTATTTCTTGATCACTTCGTCGGCGACGACTTGCGGCACCGGATCGTAGTGGTCGTACTGCATCGTGAACGAGGCGCGGCCCTGTGAGAACGAGCGCAACGTATTGATGTAGCCGAACATGTTGGCCAGCGGCACGAAGGCCGTGACCACTTGCGCGTTGCCTCGGGTCTCGGTGCCCTGGATCTGGCCCCGCCGCGAGTTCAGGTCGCCGATGACGTCGCCCATGTACTCGTCCGGGGTCAGGACCTCGACCTTCATGATCGGCTCCAGCAGCTTCGGCGCGCCCTTCTCGCGAAGTTCGCGGAACGCTGCGCGGCTGGCGATTTCGAACGCCAGGACCGAGGAGTCGACGTCGTGGTAGTTGCCGTCATACAGCGTCGCCTTGAAGTCGATCACCGGGAAGCCGGCCAGCAGGCCGTTGTCCTTGGCGGATTCAATGCCCTTCTGGACGCCGGGCACGAATTCCTTCGGCACCGAGCCACCGACCACGGTGCTGTCGAACACGAAGCCCGACCCCGGCTCGCCCGGCTCGAACCTGATCTTCACGCGGGCGAACTGGCCGGTGCCGCCGGTCTGCTTCTTGTGCGTGTAGTCGATGTCCGTCTTCTTGCCGAGGCTCTCGCGATAGGCCACCTGCGGCGCGCCGATGTTGGCTTCCACCTTGTAGGTGCGCTTCAGGATGTCGACCTTGATGTCGAGGTGCAGTTCGCCCATGCCCTTCAGGCGCGTCTGGCCCGACTCCTGGTCGGTGTGGACGGTGAAGGACGGGTCCTCGGCGACCATCTTGGCCAGGGCGACGCCCAGCTTTTCCTGGTCGGCCTTGGACTTCGGCTCGATGGCGATCTCGATCACCGGCTCCGGGAAGTTCATCTTTTCCAGGATCACCGGGGACTTGTTGGGATCGCACAGGGTGTCCCCGGTGCGGGTGTCCTTCAGGCCGGCCAGGGCGACGATGTCGCCGGCGTGGGCTTCCTTGATGTCCTCGCGGTTGTTGGAGTGCATCAGCAGCATGCGGCCGACGCGTTCCTTCTTGTCGCGGGTGGAGTTCAACAGGCCCATGCCGGTCTCGAGCTTGCCCGAGTAGATGCGGCAGAAGGTCAGCGAGCCCACGAAGGGGTCGTCCATGATCTTGAACGCCAGCACCGACAGCGGCTCATCGTCGGAGGCGAGGCGCACCACCGGCTCTTCCGTGCGGAAGTCAATGCCCGGGGTCGGCGGGATGTCGACCGGCGACGGCAGGTAGTCGACCACCGCGTCGAGCAGCGGCTGGACGCCCTTGTTCTTGAAGGCCGAGCCGGCGAGGATCGGATAGAAGACGCCGGTCAGCACAGCCTTGCGGAGGCACTTCTTGATCACCTCGACCGAGGGCTCCTCGCCGCTCAGATAGGCCTCCATGGCGTCGTCATCCAGCTCGACCGCGTTCTCGATCATGTAGTGGCGCGCCTCGTCGCACGCCGCCTTCATGTCGGCCGGGATCTCTTCGTCGTGGTAGTTCGCGCCCAAGCCTTCCGAGTCCCAGACGATGGCCTTCATGCGGACCAGGTCGACGACGCCCTTCAGGGCGGCTTCCGAACCGATCGGCAGCTGGATCGGGATCGCCTTGACGCCCAGGCGCTCGCGGATGGTCCGCAGGCACATCTGGAAGTCGGCGCCGATCTTGTCCATCTTGTTGACGAACACGATCCGCGGGACGTTGTAGCGGTCGGCCTGGCGCCAGACGGTTTCGGTCTGCGGCTCCACGCCCTGGTTGCCGTCCAGCACCGCGACGGCGCCGTCGAGCACGCGCAGCGAGCGTTCGACCTCGATGGTGAAATCGACGTGCCCGGGGGTGTCGATGATATTCAGCCGGTGGCCGTTCCAGATGGCGGTGGTGGCGGCCGACGTGATGGTGATGCCGCGTTCCTGCTCCTGCTCCATCCAGTCCATCGTCGCGGCCCCGTCGTGGACCTCGCCGATCTTATGGCTCTTGCCGGTGTAGTAGAGGATCCGCTCGGTCGTCGTCGTCTTGCCCGCATCGATGTGGGCCATGATTCCGAAGTTGCGGTAGTCGGCGATCGGGTGCGCGCGGGCCATCGTTAGACGCTCTTTATAAAGCTGTTCGTAGGGGCCTGAACGAACGGCGCGGGCGGTTTAGCTCAAACCGCCCGCGCCGGAAAGCTCAGTGTAGAAGGGCTTACCAGCGGTAGTGCGAGAAGGCCCGGTTGGCTTCGGCCATCTTGTGCGTGTCTTCACGCTTCTTGACGGCGGAGCCGCGGTTGGACGAGGCGTCCAGCAGTTCGCCGGCCAGCTTCTCGGTCATGGTGTTCTCGCCGCGCTTGCGCGCCGCGGTCACCAGCCAGCGGATGGCCAGCGCCTTGCGGCGCTCGGGACGCACTTCCACCGGAACCTGGTAGGTGGCGCCGCCGACCCGGCGGGAGCGCACCTCGATGGACGGAGCCACATTGTCCAGGGCGGTGTGGAAGGTCTCCAGCGGGCCCAGGTCCTTGCGGCGGGTCTCCAGGATCTCGAAGGCGCCGTAGATGATGTTCTCGGCGACGGCCTTCTTACCTTCGTACATCACGTAGTTCATGAATTTGGTGACGACGAGGTCCCCGAACTTCGGGTCCGGAAGGACAACTCGTTTGTCTGCGCGACGGCGACGGGACATGCTTTACGTTCCTTACTTCGGCCGCTTGGCGCCATAGAGCGACCGGCGCTGGCGACGATCCTTGACGCCTTGCGTGTCGAGCACGCCGCGCAGGATATGATAACGGACGCCCGGAAGGTCCTTCACGCGGCCGCCGCGGATCAGGACCACCGAGTGTTCCTGCAGGTTGTGGCCTTCGCCGGGGATGTAGCACACAGCTTCGATGCCGGTGGTCAGGCGGACCTTGGCGACCTTGCGCAGAGCCGAGTTCGGCTTCTTCGGCGTGGTCGTGTAGACCCGGGTGCAGACGCCGCGGCGCTGCGGGCAGCCCTTCAGGGCCGGAACCTTGTTCCGCGAAGGCTTGTCCTGGCGCGGCTTACGGATGAGCTGGTTGACTGTCGGCATCTAGTCTCGCTTGCGTGGAGGCGTGTGCCGTTAGGCCGAGGCGCCTCAGTTGGGATCAGTGGTCGTGGTTTCGAGGCCACCCCATGAAACGCAAAAACTCGCCGGGACACCTTGGCGGCGTTCCTGCGGGGAGCGGCTCATCGGAGCCGGGAAGAATCCCCGGCCTCGAAAGAGCGCGCTACATAGTCGTGAAGCGCCGTCCCGTCAATCTGGGAACCCCCGGCGCGGGCCCTGCGTCGCATGGCCATGAAATCGCCGCGCGTTCGCCCCTCCTTGAGGCGCAGCTGCGCGGGGACGGGAGAGAGTATGGCGGCGGCTGGCCGTAGCCGGAAGGCGAGCATCGTGGCGGCCTCCGTGGCCGTCCACGCCGCGCTTCTGGCGGTGCTGGCCCTGCACGCGCCCCGGCTGCGGGTCCCGGTCTATGCCTCCGGGCCGCCCGAGGCGGTGATCCCGGTGCTGATCATGCCGCGCACCCCGCCCCCCGCCGCCGCACCCGGCGCCCAGCCGCAGCCGATCCGCCTGCACCGCCGCCCACAGCCCTTCGCCCTGGAACCCCTGCCGGTGACGCCGCTGGTGGCGCCCACGCTGGACGCCCCTCGCCCCCCGGGGCCGACCGCGCCGGGACCAAGGATCGTGAGCCCGCCGACTCAGGAGGACGCCATCGCGGTCAATGCCGGCAGGGCGCTCCGCGGCAAGCTGGGCTGCGCCAACGCCAGCCTGATGAACCTCAGCCGCGCCGAGCGCGAGGCCTGCGAGGACCAGCTGGCGGCCGGCGCGAAACAGGCGGACTACCTCGGCACGGGGATCGACGCCGACAAGGCCGGCGCTCTGGCCGCCGCGGCGCGCCGCAAGGACGCCGACTTTCGCTACATGCGCGCGCCCGGCGGGCCCGGCACCGTCGGGGCCGGCCCCAGCGCCAACGGCAATGCCGTGGGCCGCGACGGCACCCTGCCCGGCGCCACCGCCGAAGGCATCGGCAAGGTGGTCGGCAGCGACAAACCCACCCTCAAGGTCCCGTTCTAGACGCTCAGTTCACCGGCAGGTTCTTGGCCAGGAAGGTTTCCAGCGCCTCCAGCGTCTGTGTCCGGGTCGCCGACTTCGTCAGGTAGTGGTTCTCGCCCGCCAGCACGACCAGCTCGTAGGGCTTGCCCGCCCCCTTCAGCCGATCGGCCATCAGCTGCGACTGAGACGGCAGCACCACCGTGTCCTTGTCGCCGTGGATCAGCAGGATCGGGGCGCGGATGTCGGTCACATGGCGGGCCGGCGACCAGGCCTCCAGCTTGCCGCGGTCGGCCACGCCCAGTTCGGTGCGCCAGTATTCAACTCCGGCGCCTTCGCGGCCATACAGCCGCCCCTCGTCGATCAGGAACTGGCCCAGGTCGGCGATGCCGGCGATCGAGGCGGCGCAGCGGTAGGCCTCAGGGTGGAGCGCCGCGCCGGCCAGGGCCGCGTAGCCGCCGAAGCTGGCGCCGACGATGCAAACCCGTGTCGGATCGATGTCGCCGCTGGCCGCCAGGGCCACGACGCCGTCCAGCAGGTCGGTCTGCATCTTGCCGCCCCACTCGCCCTTGCCGGCGTCCTCGAAGCCGTGGCCGAAACCCCACGAGCCGCGGAACTGGGGCTGCAGCACCGCATAGCCGCGGCTGGCGAAGAACTGGGCCATGAAGTCGAAGTCGAAGGTGTCCCGCGCCGCCGGCCCTCCATGCGGGAACACGATCAGCGGCAGCTTGGCGCCCGGCTGGGCGTCCGGCGGCAGGGTCACGTAGGCCGGGATCTCCAGCCCGTCGCGCGCCTTGTAAGTGATCCAGCGGGTCGGCCCGAACTTCACGCCCTTCAGCTCGGGATATTCCTCGCCCAGCGGCGAGACCTCCTTGCGCGCCCGGTCATAAAGGTACCAGACGGCCGGCGACCCCGGCGACGAAGCCCGCGCCAGGAACCGGGTGCGGTCTTTCGACCACCCTTCCAGCTCGACGCTTTGGGTCTTGAAGGCGCGCGCCAGCACGCCGTGGGCGGCGCCGACCTCGGGGTCGAGCCACTGTATCGTCGGCCGTTCCGCGCCGAAGGCGACGCCAGCGGCGGCGTTGCGATGTTCGTCCCAGACCAACCGCAGCGACGGCCCGCCGTCGCTTACGGCCTCTACGGCGCCGTCTGCCAGGCGCTTGCGGACCAGTTTCTCGTTCTGCAGCACATATATCGCGTCGTCCGGCTCGGAGTAGCCATAGTAGTTGGCGTCGTCCTCCGCCGACGTCCCCTGCCAAAGCGGCGACCACTGCGACTTGCCCTTGGCGCGGCCAAACAGCGAGACCCGGTGGTTAATCTCGTCGACGTCGGTCCGCACCCGCGGCTCGCCGGCCAGGTCGACGTCCCAGTTGTTGGTGTCCGGGTTGCCGCGCTCGGTCATCTTGCCCTTGCCGGTGGCAGGATCGATGCTCCAGATTGCGCGCACGCTAACGTTCTCGACGCCCTTGCGCTTGATCCGGGTGTCCTGCCCGCCCATCGGCCCGCCGTTGTCGGCGAGGTCGTTGATCAGCACCCGCGCCGGCGACGCGCCCGTCACGCCGATGATCGGCTGGCCGCCCACCAGGTACTGCGAAGCCGACAGGTTGTCGAAGAACCGTGAGACCGCCTTGCCGTCAGGCCCGACAGCGATGTGGCGTTCGATCCGGTAGGCCGTGCGCGGTCCGGCGTCCCGCCAGTAGGCGATGGAGGCCACCACGAAGTCGTCGCCCGCCCAGCGCAGCCGCACCCCCTCCACGCCGCCCAGTTGCAGCACCGGCAGCCCCGGCTGATCGACAGTGGCGATGGAGACGATCCGCTGGTCGGACAGGCCGCCCAGGATCGCGATCCGCTGCCCATTTGGCGAGATCGCCGCGTCCACCACGGCCGGCACCCGCCCGAAGGCCGACGCTGGCGGCGGCGCGGCCCAGGCCTGCGCAGCCATGCTAACGAACGCGGCGGCCGCCGTCACCAATCCGCGCATAACGCCACCCCAACTTGTCACCCCGGAGTTCGCAGCTTAGCCGTTCCTCCCGCGGCGCCTAGAGGAGCCAAAGCCTTGGCCCCCAACGCGAAACGGCCCGGGCTTTCGCCCGGGCCGTTCCTGTGCGTGACCGTGCCTGTCGAGGCTTAGCCGTCGATGGTCTCGGCGACCGCCGCGTCGGCGATTTCCATGGGCAGCGGCTCCATGGCTTCCTCGCGGCTGGCGGTCAGGGCTTCGTCGCGCTTGGCGGCGATGCGCTGCAGGTTGCGCAGGTACGAGCCCGTGCCCGCCGGGATCAGGCGGCCCACGATCACGTTCTCCTTCAGGCCCTCCAGGGTGTCGCTCTTGCCCTGGACCGCGGCCTCGGTCAGCACCCGCGTCGTCTCCTGGAAGGAGGCGGCGGAGATGAAGCTGCGGGTTTGCAGCGAGGCCTTGGTGATACCGAGCAGCACCGGCTGGGTGATGGCCGGACGGCCGCCGCGGCTTTCGGCCTTGGCGCTCTCGTCTTCCACGTCGAGCTTCTCGAGATGGTCGCCCTTCAGCAGGCCGGTATCGCCCGGATCGAGGATCTCGACCTTCTGCAGCATCTGACGGACGATCGTTTCGATGTGCTTGTCGTTGATCGGCACGCCCTGCAGTCGATAGACCTCCTGGATCTCGTCCACGAGGAACTCGGCCAGCGCCTCGATGCCCAGGATCCGCAGGATGTCGTGCGGGTCCGGGTTGCCGTCGATCAGGTACTCGCCCTTGCGGATCACGTCACCGTCGTGGACGGCGATGTGCTTGCCCTTCGGGATCAGGAACTCGACGGGATCGCCGCCGTCCTCGGGCGTGATCTTGATCCGGCGCTTGTTCTTGTAGTCGCGCCCGAACTCGACCCGGCCGTCCATCTCGGCGATCACCGCGCAGTCCTTCGGACGCCGCGCTTCGAACAGCTCCGCCACCCGCGGCAGACCGCCGGTGATGTCGCGCGTCTTGGCGCTTTCCGTCGACATCCGCGCCATGATCTCGCCAGGCTTCACCTCATCGCCGTCGGCGATGGAGAGAATGGCCCCGACCGGCAGCAGGTACTTGGCCTCGCCGCCGTTCGACAGGCGCTTGTAGGCGCCGTTCTCGTCGATCACCGCCATGGCCGGACGCAGGTCCGAACCCTTGGAGGAGGCGCGCCAGTCGATGACCACGCGGTTGGAGATGCCGGTGGCTTCGTCGGCTTCCTCGCGGAACGAGAAGTTCTCGACCAGGTCCTCGAACCGCACCTTGCCGCCCACTTCTGTGATGATCGGGGTGGTGTAGGGGTCCCATTCGGCCAGGCGCTGGCCGCGCTTGACCTTCTCGCCGTTCTTGGCGCGCAGCCGGGCGCCGTAGGGCACCTTGTAGGCCTCGCGGTCCTTGCCATCGACCTGGACCGTCAGGGCCAGGTTGCGGCTCATCGAGATGAGCGCGCCGTCGGGGGCGATGACCGTGTTGCCGCCGTCGATCTTCACGGTGCCGTCGTTGGCGCTTTCGAAGAACGACTGCTCGGCCACCTGGGCGGTGCCGCCGATGTGGAAGGTCCGCATGGTCAGCTGGGTGCCGGGTTCGCCGATGGACTGGGCGGCGATGACGCCGACCGCTTCACCGATGTTCACCGGGGTCCCGCGGGCCAGGTCGCGGCCGTAGCAGGCGCCGCAGACGCCGACCTTGGTGTCGCAGGTCAGCACCGAGCGAATCTTCACCGACTGAACGCCGGCGTTCTCCACCAGGTCGCACATGTTCTCGTCGAGATAGCTGTCGGCGGGAACGATGACGTCGTTGGAGTTCGGGTCCTTGATGTCCTCGGCCGCGAACCGACCCAGGATGCGCAGGCCCAGGCTGACGAGCACATCGCCACCTTCGACGACCGCGCGGAGCGTGATGCCCCGGGTGGTGCCGCAGTCTTCCTCGGTGATGATGCAGTCCTGCGCCACGTCGACCAGACGGCGCGTCAGATAGCCGGAGTTGGCGGTCTTCAGCGCAGTGTCGGCCAGGCCCTTGCGGGCCCCGTGGGTGGAGTTGAAGTACTCCTGAACGGTCAGGCCTTCCTTGAAGTTCGAGATGATCGGCGTCTCGATGATCTCGCCGGACGGCTTGGCCATCAGGCCGCGCATCCCGCCGAGCTGCTTCATCTGGGCCTGCGAACCGCGGGCGCCGGAGTTGCTCATCATGAAGATCGAGTTGATCTCGCCCTGGCGGCCGTCCGGCCCGATCGGGGCGGAGGACACTTCGGCCATCATCTCGTCGGCGACCCGGTCGGTGGCCTTGGCCCAGGCGTCGACCACCTTGTTGTACTTCTCGCCCTTGGTGATCAGGCCGTCGGCGTACTGCTGCTCGTATTCCTCGACCAGCTTGCGGGTCTCGTCGACGATCGGCGCCTTGCGGGCCGGGATGACGATGTCGTCCTTGCCGAAGGAGATGCCGGCCTTGGCCGCCTCGCGGAAGCCCAGCGCCATGATCTGGTCGGCGAAGATGACCGTCGCCTTCTGACCGCAGTGCCGATAGACGGTGTCGATCAGGTTGGCGATTTCCTTCTTCGTGAGGTTCTTCTCAAGAAGCCGGTGACCGACCGCCGGGTGGTGCGGGAACAGGGCCGCGATCTTCATCCGGCCGGGCGAGGTCTGGATGACCTTGCGGACCAGATTGCCGTCGGCGTCCATCTCCGAATGCCGCGCCCGGATCTTG
>NZ_JANXWD010000068.1 GCF_025351295.1 Phenylobacterium sp. | reverse complement strand
GCGGCGAAAAAGGGGGGACTGGACGCCCAGGCGCTTGGCCGCTCGCGCGGCGGCTTCGGAACCAAGCTCCATGTCTGCGTAGATGCGCTCGGCCTGCCGGTCCGCCTCATCCTGGGGCCTGGTCAGCAGAACGACATGGCGCCCGCCTGCGATCTGATCGACGGCCTCGCCGCCAAGTATGTGATCGCCGACAAGGCCTACGACGCCGACCGGCTCTACCAGAAGGCCATCGACCAGGGCGGCGACCCCGTCGTCCCGCCCAGGCGCCATCGCAAGCGCCAGCACGGCTACGACAAGGCCCTCTACAAAGAGCGAAACCGCGTCGAGCGCTTCTTCAGCCGCATCAAGCAATGCCGCCGCATCGCCACCCGCTACGACAAGCTCGCCCAGACCTTCATGGGCTTCGTCACCCTCGCCAGCATCATGCTATGGCTCAAATGACTAAATCGTCCCTACGACCTAGAACCTTTCCGGTTCAAATGGAATCATTTGAACCGGACAAAAAGGCTCTAAATCAAGAACTTAGAGCACGACGGGCGCTTGAACCGGTATCCACTTCAAGCTGTCGTGCTCTAGGGCCGGGCTTCCAGGACCATGTTGAACGGGCCCTGGGTGGCGCGGCGCACGCTAGAGAAGCCGGCGCCCTTGATCACCTCGGTGAGCTTGGCCTCGCCGGCCTGGGCACCCAGCGCCTCACCCACTTCCTGGGCCAGCGAGGTCGGCACGCAGATCATGGTCGAGGCGTTGTAGTAGAGGCGGCTGACCGGATTGCCGAGGTTGTCGGCGGGGGTGTCGCCCGCGATCGGCTCGACCAGCATCCAGGCGCCGTCGGCCTTCAGGAGCTTGCGCATGTGGGCCGCACAGCCGCGCGGGTCGCCCATGTCGTGCAGGCAGTCGAACATGGTGATGAGGTCGAAGTCGCGCTCGGCGATGTCCTTGGCCTTGGCGGTCTCGAAGCGGACCCGGTCGCCCAGGCCGTGGGCCTTGGCGTGGGCGTTGGCCTGCTCGATCGAGGGGCCGTGGAAGTCGTAGCCGACGAAGGTCGAGTTCGGGTAGGCCTCGGCCATCAGCAGGGTCGAGAAGCCCACGCCGCAGCCGACGTCGGCGACGCGGGCGCCGGCCTGCAGCTTCGGCAGCACGCCGTCGAGCGCCGGCAGCCAAGCCTGGGCGATGGCGTTGACGTAGCCCGGCCGGAAGAAGGCGCCGACCGCGCAGAACAGGCAGCCCGAGCTTTCGCCCCAGGTGACGCCGCCGCCGGTCTTGAAGGCGGCCTCGACCTTGGGCTGGCCGTGGACCATCTCGGCGGCAAGGTCGAAGGCGCCCTCAAGGTAGACCGGGCTGTCCTTCACGCCGAACACCATGGCCTGCTCGGGGCTCAGGCTGAAGGCGTTGCGCGCGGGGTCGAAGGTGACGTAGCCATTGGCCGCCTGGGCCATGGCCCACTCGCGGACATAGCGCTCGGCCAGGCCGGTTCGCTTGGCCAGGTCCGCGGCGCTGGCGGCGCCGTCCTTGTGCAGGGATGCGAAGAGGCCCAGCCGGAAGCCGATGCGCACCGTCGGCACGCTGTAGGCTCCACCCAGGTCGCCGAGCATCTTGCCTACCAGGGCGTTCAACTTGTCGCCGTCGATGTCGTTCATGTGATCCATAGGCCTCAGAAATGAAATTCGGTCGACCGAGCGGATGTCGGTCCCGGGTGTAGGAGCGCCGAGGGCGGAACTTCCCCCATGCGGGCGGGCGCTTTCAACGGATCGACCGCATCAGCGAGGCCGAGAGCGTGGCGCCGGCGGCGGTCAGCATCGCGGCGAGGATGGCGAACGGCAGCCACAGGAGGCTGGCGTCGGTCAGCCCCGCCCTTGGCAGGCCCCGGTCGGCGAAGCCGAAGCCGGCGACCACGGCCAGCGCCGTCAGGATCGTGCAGGCGCCCGCCGCGGCCAGCCCGGCGCGGCGCCGGGTGCGGGCCTGGCGGGCGATCGTCGCCGCTACGCCGCGGCTGACGTCGATCTGGGCCGCGTCCGCCGGCTCAGCGAGATGGCGAATGAGCTCGGCTTCGAACTTCGTGGTCATCATCTTCCACCTCGAGGATCTGCCGCAGCGTGGCGAGGCCGCGGGCAATATGCGATTTGACGGTGCCCAGGGGAAGCTTGAGCGCGGCGGCGATCTCGCCGTGGCTCATGCCCTCGCCATAGGCGAGCACGATGCAGGTGCGCGGCGCGGTGGCCAGCCGCTCCAGCGCCCGGTCGATCTCCAGGCCGTGCAGCAGGGCCGATTCCGGCGACGGCTGCCCGACGTGGGCGAGCTCGTCGTGGAACGCCACCGTGGGCACGGTCCCGCGACGCATGGCGTCGGTCAGCAGGTTGAGCGCGATGCGCCGCAGCCAGAGGCGGACGGCGTCGGGGTCGCGCAACGACCCCAGCCGTCGCCAGGCCTTGAGGAAGGTCAGCTGAGTCAGGTCCTCGGCCAGCGTTGCGTCACCGCAGGCGCGGCGCAGCAGCCCTGCGATATAGCCCTGGTGGTCGCGGACCAGCCGGGTGAAGGCGGCGAGGTCGCCGCCCGCCGCGAGCAGGACCGTGCGGCGTTCCGGGTCGGTCAGGGGCACGATGGCGGCGCCTAGGGCCGCGCGCGCGTCCGCCGCACCCAGCGCCCGCAATGGACCAGGCCCAGCCCCAGGGCGGCGGAAAACGCCGCCAGCGCGAACAGCGGCGCGGGCCGGCCGCCGGTCAGGACGATCAGCGCCACGGCCCCGACGACCAGGCCGGCGCTGGCGAACAGCACCAGCATGCCCAGCACGGTGAGGCGTTCGACCCAGCTCAGGCCCGCGGGCTGGCGCAGGTCGCGGATCGCCATCGCATCGGTCAGCAGGCCCTTTTCGATCGCCAGCCGGATCGTCGCCTCGGCCTCGCTGGCGGCCCGGTAGCTGGACCAGGACATCACCGCGCTGACCACGGTGACCGCCGCCAGCACTGCAAACAGTTCCATGGGGTTGTTCCTCTTGCCTGGCGGTGAAGACGTCGGCCTGGGCTCGCCTGGATGCAGTGGCCCACGAATTTCGCGGACCTGCATCCGGAATGCGCCGACGCGGCGTCCAGGGGGTCGGCGCATCGGATCCTGAGGCACCCATCCGTGCCCCTGCGCCGCCGACGGAGGAGAGTGCGATGCGCGGGCGACGCAATCGGTGGACGCCAGGTCTGGCGGTCCTGCTGGCCATGACCTCGGCGGCGTGCAGCGGCGGCGGCGGCGGACCCGGCGGGGGGACGACATCGCCAACGCCGCCGCCTCCCCCGGTCGTGGCGCCGCCCGCGTCGCCGGCCCTGGTCTTCACCGCGGATTTCTCGCCGGCCCTGCCGGCGCCGGGTCCGGCGACGCGCCAGGAGATCTTCACGACCGGCGTGGACGGCAAGGCCATCCAGCAGCTGACCCACGACGGGACGGAGCATTTCCTGCCGCACTTCTCACCCGACGGGTCGAAGCTGCTCTACACGCGGTTCGCGGTCGGCGGGTACGGCGATCCGGCGTCGATCCTGGACGTCTGGGTCTATGACCGGGCGAGCGGCGCCGAGACGCAACTGACCCACACCGGCCGTTCGGTGCAGGGCGTCTGGTCGCCGGACGGGCGGCAGATCGGCTATGGCGACTTCTCCAACAACACCATCTCGATCATGAACGCGGACGGTTCGTCGCCGCGGGTCATCGCCCCCTCGAGCGGGAACCCCGACGACCGGCAATGGGGCGACTATCTGTGGTCCAGCGACAACTGGATCTACTTCTCGGTGGCCCAGGACATCGACGGCTGCTTCAAGGTTCGCCTCGACCGCATAAGGCCGGACGGCAGCCAGCGGACCCGCATCACCGACGGCGGCCCCAACTGCACGCCGCCCGGCCTGGAGCAGAGCGGGGAGGCCGACCCCGGCATCAGCCCGGACGGCAAGACGATCTACAGTTCGCGCGGGCTGCCGCGGATCGTGCCCGGCACGGCAAACGCCACCGTGCGCCACCTGTTCAAGTTCTCGAGCGACCCCTACACGCCGGGCAAGGTCGAGACCGATCTCAGCCAGGCCGCCAAGGCCGATTGCATCGCCGGCGTGCCGAAGGTGTCGCCGGGCGGCGACCGCATCGCCCTGTTCCTTTTCTGCCCGTCGGACCCCGAGCACGCGGGCGTCACCCTGACCGATCCCGACGGCTCGGCGTTCACCTTCGTCACCCGCGGCTTCGGACCGGACTGGAACCCGGCGGCGCGGTAGAATAACGGGGACGCCAATTCGCAACACCGTCGCACGCATTTTCGTCTGGAGCGCACCGCTCTCGCGGACCCAGCCCGCCCGGACGCCGCCAGGCACGCTCCGAGGCCCGACGACATCACGCCCGCTTCCCGTCCCGTTCCGGGGAAAAGACGGGCACTCCCCGGGATCGGCGCTCGCCTCCGAGGCGAATTGGCTTGCCAGCGTGGCCGTCTGTGAAAAGCTCCACCGTGAGATTGGCCGTGGCCAGTCTCGGGGGAAGCAAAACCATGAAACGCGCAATCCTTGGCGCCTTGGCCCTTGGCGCCTTGGCGCTGGCCGCCTATCCGGCCGCCGCCGCCGGCGTGACGTTCCACCTGACGCACGACGCCGACAGCTACCGCTGGGCGCTCCCGCAGTCCCCGACCCCGGACTACGCCGACGACGCCTCGTTCGACGTCGGCGGCCCAGCCTTCGGCGCCGCCAATGGCCAACTCGCCGTATTCTCCAACTTTACGTTCTACACCGCCGCCGCCGACGGCGGGCTTGAGTTCGATTTCCTCGGTGGGCTCCCCGAATTGGGCGACGCGTCCGCCGCGTCTTTCTTCGGCGCGCACTTCGACCTGTTCGGGCCCCAGTTGTTCAGCGGGGACACCTCGGCGCCGACCTTCCAGTTCGGTGAGTACGATCTCGTCGACGGCGGCGGCGACTGCGGCTGCGACTCGTTCACCACGCAGGCCGTCGGCCAGTATCACCTGTCGATCAGCGGGGGCGTGCCCGAGCCCGCGACCTGGGCGCTGATGATCGCCGGGTTCGGCGGCGCAGGCGTGGCCCTCCGCCGCCAGCGCCGCCAGGTCGTCGCCTAGACCGCGCTGGCGCGCACGCCGCGGGGCGGCCGCCTGGCGCCGGTGCTTGACCGGCCGCGGGCTGACCGGCGCGATACAGGACGCCGGTCCCGCGTTGCGGCGGCGGTTCCACTGGCTAAGGTGGGGGCCAGGGAAACGCACACCAACGGGGACGGCATGATCAGGACCAGGATCACGGAGATGTTCGGCGTCGAGACGCCGATCGTCATGGGCGGGATGACCGGGCTGGGCGCCGCGCCGCTGGTGGCCGCGGTGGCCAACGCCGGGGCGCTCGGGTTCATCGTGGCGCACATGTCGCCGACCAAGGCGGCGCTGCTGGCGGAGATCGAGCGGTGCAGGGCGCTGACCGACAAGCCGTTCGGGGTGAACCTGACCCTGCTGCCGTCGCTCAACCCGATTCCCTATGACGACTATCGCGAGGCGATCATCGAGAGCGGCATCAAGATCGTCGAGACCGCGGGCCGCAGCCCGATCGAGCACCTGGCGGGGTTCAAGGCCGCGGGCGTCAAGGTGATCCACAAGTGCACCTCGGTGCGCCATGCGGTGACCGCCGCACGGCTGGGCGTCGACGTGATCTCCATCGACGGGTTCGAGTGCGCCGGGCATCCGGGCGAGGACGACGTGGGGCTGATCGTGCTGCTGCCGGCGACCGCCGACGCGGTGGACCTCCCGATCATCGCCTCCGGCGGGATGGCCGACGGGCGCAGCCTGGCCGCCGCGCTCACCCTGGGCGCCGACGGGATCAATATGGGCACCCGCTTCATGGCCACGCGGGAGGCCGCCATCCACGAGAACGTCAAGCGCAAGATCGTGGAGAACACCGAGCGCGACACGCTGCTGACCAACCGCACGCTGCGCAACACCAGCCGGGTGGCGCGCAACGCGATCTCCGAGGAGGTGGCGAAGATCCAGCAGGATTCCACCAAGACCATCGAGGACGTCCGCCACCTGGTGGCCGGGCTGCGCGGGCGGGTGAAGGTCTATGAGGGTGGCGACGTGGACGACGGCATCTGGACCGTGGGCCAGAGCCAGGGGCTGATCCACGACATCCCCACTTGCGCCGAACTGGTCGCCAATATCATGCGCCAGGCCGAGGACGTGCTCGCGCGGACCTCGGGCCGGGTGCTGCAAACGACGTAGGCGGCGAGCGGAATGGTCTTAAGACCTGTGCCCTGAGGTCTTAGGACCAGGGCATCGAAGGTCTTAAGACCATACCGCACCTCTGGAGAAGTTCTCCGCCGCGTTCGGTCACGTATAGGCGTGCGCTGGTCTCGGGCTCTAGTCCAAAGACTCGGCTCCGGTCCAATCTTCGCGATCTATATGTTTCGGACGCCGCTCGCGCTGCAGGCGAATCCTATTGATGCGGCGCCTTCGTAACCCTAACGATGAGTTAATCCGTCAGGACCAGGGAGTTTTCAGATGCATATTCGATCCGCCGCGGCTGCCGCGGTGCTGGGCGTGGCCACGTTGTTGTCGCCGTTGATGACCTCCGCCGCGTCCGCCGACGCGCTGTATTCGGGGTCCGTGACCGGCTTCTTCAGCGATCCCGTGACCAGCGGCGACGTCGTGCTGATCAGCGGCGCCTCGGGGTTCCTCAACAATGGGGCCAGCGCGGTGAGCACCGGCTTCCCGGGGGCCGCCGTGACCTGGGGCAGCACGCCCGGCTCCAGCCAGTTGATCTTCCTGGGCGACAACTTCCTGAACGTGACGTCGATGCAGATCTTCCACCTGGGGACGATCATCTACACCAACGGCACCAGCGACCTGTCGACCCTGATCTTCGGGGCCAAGCTGCACCTGCTGACCGGGGGGGTGGCCGACGAGCACATCTCCGACCTCAACATCGTGACGACCCAGAACACCGGGCTGGGCGCGGCGCGCGACTCCGACTTCGTCGGGTTCAGCGACTTCTCCAGCACCTTCAACGTCTATGAGGGCATGACCTCGTCGATCGAGCTGTTCGGCAGCATCGTCGGCGACCCGATGCTGACCCTCGACCACATCGACATCTCGCCCGTGGCGGCCAGCGCCGGCTTCATCGGGCACGGCCTGGGCGCGGTTCCGGAGCCGGCGACCTGGGCGATGATGATCCTGGGCTTCTTCGGCCTGGGCGGGGCGCTGCGCACGCGCCGGGCCCGCGCCGCGCTGGCCTGATCCAGCCGCCTCGACGTCGACCGGACAAAAAGTAGCCCCCGATCCCGCGGTGATCGGGGGCCAAAGACGCGGCTCGCGGGTCAAGGGGCCCGCAAGCCTCGCCGGGAACTCAGGCCGGCCGCGGCGGCTCCCCAGCCACCTCGACCGGCCAGCCCCGGCGGGCGAGGCCCGCACGGGGTGAGCCCCAGGAGAGGTTCCGTCCGCCTTTCCGCGTCCGCACAGACGCACCCCCCGGGCGTCGCCAGCGGGGGCTGGCGGCGATGAACGGGGCCGGGGCGCCGGCCGAATGTCGGGTCTGCCGGCGCGCCCAGAAGCAGTTGAAACCCAACCCCAGAAGACCAGCCACGGGACCGATCCGACAGGGGGGCGACCCGATCGTTCCCCGAGCGGACGCCGATCTTTCGTCGCCGGGCCGGCCGGCGCGGCGATGCCGGCCCCGAGAGGTTGTGCTAACTTGCGAGTCGATGGGGCGGCGCGGCAGCGGCGCGCCCGCCTGGGTTGAAGGGGGACTGGATTAGGATGCAGCTGGCCCATCAGGCTGCGTTTTCGCTGGGCGCGCTCGACGTGCGGCCGGCCACCCGCGAGGTGGTGTCGCAATATGGCCGCGAGGTGCTGCAGCCGCGCGTCATGCAGGTGCTGGTGGCCCTGGCCGCGGCCGACGGCGCGGTGGTCAGCCGCGACGACCTGATCGCCACCTGCTGGGACGGCCGCGTGGTCGGCGAGGACGCCATCACCCTGGTGATGATGAAGCTGCGCAAGCTGGCGGGCCGCAGCGGCGGCGCGTTCGCGGTGGAGACCATCCCGCGGGTGGGCTACCGGCTGGCGACCGCGCCGGCGATGCCGGGATCCGAACCGGCGCTGAAGCTCGACGGCCGGGCGCGGCCGCGGCTGGTGGTGCTGGAGTTCACCCACGCGCCGGGAGACGAGGAGCAGGCCTGGTTCGCCGAGGCGCTGGCCGACGAGCTGACCGCGGGGCTGTCGAAGTCGCCGCTGCTGGCGGTGACGCCTCGCCAGTTCCTGCTGCACTCCGACGTGGTCGGCCATCCGCCCGGCGCGATCTGCGCGCGGCTGGGGGTGGACTATGTGCTGGACGGCAAGGTGCGCAGCCTGGGCGGCACCGTGCGGGTGTCGGTGGACCTGATCCAGGGCTCGGACGAGACCAGCGCCTGGTCGGCGCACTACGACCAGCCGCTGGCCGACCTGTTCTCGGTGCTGAACGAGATCACCACCTCGATCATCGGCACGGTGGAGCCGGCGGTGCTGGCGCGCGAGGAGTTCCGGGCCCAACAGACACCCGAGCACAGCCTGCAGTTCTGGCGGCTGTTCGTGCAGGGCCGGCGGCGGTTCTGGCGCTCCACGCCCCAGGACGTGCGCGCCGCCGAGGGACTGCTGGAGCAGGCCCTGGCGATCGAGCCGGACGACGTCTCGGCGCTGTCGATCCTGGCCCACTGCAAGCTGTTCGACGTCTGGGTCGGCAATACCGAGGACCCCTCCGCGGCGATCGGCGAGGCGCACCGGATCGCGCTCAGCGCCGTAGCGGCGGACGGGTCGGACGCCTTCGCGCACTACACCCTGGGCGTGGTGTTCTCGACGATGGTGCGGCTGGCCGAGGCCAAGGCCGAGCAGCGCCGCGCCCTGGAGCTCAACCCTTACCTGGCGGCCGCGTCCGGGGAGATGGGGCGGCTGCTGGCCTTCGAGGGCCAGTCGCCGGACGCCATCGCCTATTCCGAGCGCGCCATCGCCGCCAGCCCCAACGACCCGGCGACCTGGCTGTGGTTCCGCAGCAAGGCCATCGCCCGCTTCGTGGCCGGCGACTATGAGGCCGCCGCCCGCGATGCCGCCGACGCCTGCGCGCGCGGGGCCGAGCGGTTTCCCCTGCACTACCTGCTGGCCGCCTGCCACAGCGCCGCCGGCCAGATGGCCCAGGCCCGCCGCGCGCTGGAGACCGGCGAACGCCTGGCGGGCGGGCGGCAGGGCCCGGGTCGGCGGCGCAGCAACGGCCCGGCCTATTCCCTCGAAGCCCTGAAAACCGGCCACCCGTTCGTCCGGGCCGCGGATCTCGATCGGCTCGTTAAGGCTCTTGGAACGGCTGGCTGGCAGGGTGTCTAGGTCGAGAACCTAGAACGGGGCCGCGGCGTAGCGTCGCGGGATGGCTGAGATGTCCAATACGACCGCGCCGCAGAAGATCGCCATCCTGGGTGGCGGAATGGGGGGCCTGACCACGGCCTTCGAGCTCACCAGCCAGCCGGGCTGGCAGGAGCGCTTCGAGGTCACCGTCTACCAGCTGGGCTGGCGGCTGGGGGGCAAGTGCGCCTCGTCGCGGGGCGCCAACGAACGCATCGAAGAGCATGGCATCCACGGCTTCATGGGCAGCTACTTCAATGCCCTGCCGCTGATGTCCGAGGTCTACGCCGAGCTGGGCCGCGCGCCCGGCCAGCCACTGGCGACCTTCGAGGAGGCGTTCCTCGGCTCCAACTTCACCATGCTGTGGGAGTGGCAGGACAACGGGCTGAAGCCCTGGCCGATGCGCGCGCCCGCCAACGACATCCCGCCCACCGACGGCGCCGCCTACAAGGGCGTCCAGACCGCGATCGCCGCGATCATCGAGGAGGTGTCGCAGATGCTGACCTTGACGCCGGGCGTGCCGAAGCCGGTGGGCGACTGCATCGCGGACCTGCTCGGCAAGGCCCGCCAGCAGGCCCTGAGCGTCCCGATGTCGGAAGGGCCGGACCATCCCCTGGTCCGCGAGATCAAGGACGCGCGGACGTTCATCTCCGGCGTCGTCAGCGCCATCAACCACCTCGATCCGAAGATCGCGGCCCACGCCGACACCCTGCGCCAGGCGCTGCTGACCCTCGACTTCTACGCCGCCCTGATCGTCGGCGCGCTCAGCGACAACGTCGAGGTCAACGGCTACGACGTCCTCGACCCGGAGAACTGGACCGACTGGCTGACCCGCCACGGCATCCATGCCGCCACCCTGCGGTCGCCGGTGGTGATGACCACGGTCAACATCTGCTACCAGAGCCCCAACGGCGACACGAGCCGGGCGGCGGCCATGGCGGCGGGCTGCTTCCTCAACTGGACGCTCCGCTCGGCGGCGTACATGGGCTCGGTGATCTGGAGCTTCGCGGCCGGCACCGGCGAGACCGTGGTGGCCCCGATCTACGAGGTGCTGCAGCGCCGCGGGGTGAAGTTCGAGTTCTTCCGCAAGGTCGAAGCCCTGCGCCTGGACCCGAACGACCGCACCCGGGTCAGCGCCATCGAGATGACCGTCCAGGCGACGCTGAAGGACCCGCAGGCCGGCTACCAGCCGCTGATCGAGGTCAAGGGGCTGCCCTCCTGGCCGGGCAGGCCGCACTACGACCAGCTGGTGGAGGGCGAATATCTGCGCGCCACCGGCATCGACCTGGAGTCCTACTGGAACGGCTGGCCCACCGCGGACTTCCCGCACCTGAAGACCCCGCACACGCTGCGCCATGGCGTCGACTACGACGAGATCGTGTTCGCCATCTCGCTGGGCGCCGCGCCCTACCTCTGCGAGGCGCTGATCGCGGAGAACCCGGCCTGGGGCGAGATGGTCGCGAAGATCCCGGCGCTGCAGACCCAGGCCATGCAGCTGTGGCTCTCCCGCGACCTCTACGAGCTGGGCTGGTCCGAGCCGCTCGATCCGGCCAAGAACGAGCTGGCGCTGAGCGCCACCTATTTCGCGCCGCCGAACGGCAACGCCGAGTTCCATGACCTGCTGCAGTGGGAGTGCTGGCCCAAGGACAACCAGCCCAAGGCGCTCTGGTACTTCTGCGGCCTGATGCCGGACTACGAGGCCCCGCCGCCGTTCTGCGACACCGACTATCCGCGCCGCCAGTCGGAACGGGTGAAGGCCCAGTGCATCCAGTACCTGCAGGCCTCGATCGGCACCATGCTGCCCAAGGCCACGGTGCGGGCCAACAACCCGGCCGGCGATTCCAACAGCCTGGACTTCGACCTGCTGGTCGACACCCGCGACGGCGGCGCAGGCGAGGCGCGCGCCCAGGGCGTGCAGCGCTTCGACAGCCAGTTCTGGCGGGCCAACATCGATCCTACGGAACGGTACGTTACCTCGCCGCCCGGCAGCGTCGACAGCCGCCTGGAGGCCTGGGGCTCGGGGTTCGCGAACCTCGTGCTGGCCGGCGACTGGATCTACACGGGCCTCAACGTCGGCAGTTTCGAAGGCGCGACAATGAGCGGCAAGCTGGCCTCCTATGCGCTGAGCGGAGCCCCGGCCCTGTCGACGATCATCGGCTATCCGACTGTCCCGCGGCCACAGTCAGCGACCGCGCGGCCGCACGCCCCGCCACCCGTCGCCGCGGCGCTGACCCCCACCCGGCGGGTCGGCTGAGGATCGCGACGGCCAACGTCTCCCGCAATGCGAGACCCAACCCCTACGCCAGGTTCGTCTTGTACAGCTCCGTCAGCACGCCCCACGCCTTCTCGGCGCTGGCCTCGTCGTAGACGGCGCTGCCCTTGACGCACCAGCCGTGGTTGGCGGGGTAGACCTCCACCGAGGCCGGCCGCTTGGCCTCGGCGAAGGTCGCCTTCAGGATGTCCTTCGATTCCGGCTGGGTCTTGTCGTCGTTCTGGGCGACGCAGCAGGCGAAACTGGCCTTGGTCCTGGCGATCAGCAGGTGCGGGCTGTCGGGGGCCTTGGTGGTCAGGCCACCGCCGTGGAACGACCCCACCGCCGCGATCCGCCCGGGAACCGCCGCCGCCGTGCGGAAGCTAAGAGGCCCGCCCATGCAATAGCCCTGCACGCCCACCTTCTTCTTGTGGTTGGTCTGCGGCTGGGCGTCGAGGAAGGCGACATAGGCCGTGGCGTCCTTGTCGACCCCATCGTTGGTCATGGCGCCGCGATAGCCCATCACCCGGGCGCGATCCTCGGGCTTGTTGAAGTCGAAGCCCGGCGTCGCCACCACCCCGTGCACCGAGCGGTAGAACGGGTTCGGGACCAGCACCACATAGCCCTGCGCCGCCAGCCTGCGGCCCATGTCGCGGAACGCCGGCCGCAGGCCCGCGATATCGGTCCAGATCAGCACCGCCGGCCACTTTCCCTTGCCGGGGGGGTAGAACAGCGCCGCGTCGGCCACGCCGTCCGCGGTCGTGACGTTGACGTCCTTCTCGACGACGTCGGCGGCATAGGCGCCAGTGGGGCCCAGGGTGGCGGCCCCGGCGGCCATCAGGCCGAACGTGCGGCGCGACACGGTCGGATCGTAGATCAGGCCAACGTGGATATCGTCGTCACACATGCGGGAGCCTCCCTGGCTTTGTCATCTTGCGGGTAAGCGCAGGGCCCATGTTGCGACGTTATTTCAGCCGACGGAAGAGACCTCCGCTAGCTCCACGCCCCGTAGGGATCGACGAATGGCTTGCCCAGGGCCTGGGCGACCGCCGGGTGGGTCACCTGTCCGGCCAGGATGTTCAGGCCCTTGGCCAGGTGCTTGTTGCGCTTCAGGGCGTCCAGCCCGTGGTTGGCCAGCTCCAGCCCGAACGGCAGGGTGGCGTGGACCAGGGCCTCCGACGAGGTGCGCGGCGCGGCGCCCGGCATGTTGGCCACGCAATAGTGCACGACCCCGTCGATCACGTAGGTCGGGGCCTTGTGGGTGGTCGGCCGCGAGGTCTCGAAACAGCCGCCCTGGTCGATGGAGACGTCCACCAGAACGCTGCCGGGCTTCATCCGCGACAGGTGCTCGCGGCGGACCAGCTTAGGCGCGGCCGCCCCGGCGGTCAGCACGGCGCCGATCACCACGTCGGCCCGCAGGATCTCCTCCTCCACAGCGTCGTAGGTAGAGTAGCGGGTGATCACCCGGCCGGCGAAGATGTCGTCGATGTAGCGCATGCGCGGGATCGAGCGCTCCAGGATCACCACCTCGGCGCCCAGGCCGGCGGCCATCACCGCGGCGTTGGCGCCGACCACCCCGCCGCCCAGGATGCAGACCCGCGCCGGCGGCACGCCCGGCACGCCGGAGATCAGCAGGCCCATGCCGCCGTTGTGCTTCAGCAGGGTCTCGCCGGCCGAGAACACCGCGATGCGGCCCGCCACCTCCGACATCGGCGCCAGCAGCGGCAGGCCGCCGGCGGCGTCGGTGACCGTCTCATAGGCGATGGCCGCGCAGCCCGACGCCAGCAGCCCCTCGGTCTGCGCCGGGTCCGGCGCCAGGTGCAGGTAGGTGAACAGGATGTGCTTCGGCGTCAGCCGCGCCCACTCCACGGCCTGCGGCTCCTTGACCTTGACGATCAGCTCGGCCGCCTCGAACACCGCGCCCGCATCGGGCAGGATGGTCGCCCCGGCCCGCACATAGAGCGCGTCCGGATAGCCGGCCCCCTCGCCAGCGCCGGTCTCGACGAACACCTCGTGCCCGTGGGTCACATATTCCCGCACCGCCGTTGGCGGCAGCCCCACCCGATACTCGTCCGGCTTGATCTCACGGGGCACGCCGACGCGCATGGGAAGGCTCCTGGGGGGAAGGATTTGCGGGTGTAGCGCGGTTTGAGGGAACGGCGTTGCGGGGTCAAGGGGGGCTAGATTTCCTGTCGCTCCAGCGCCAAGCGTCGCGGGTCCTCACCAATCGGGCTGACCCATCCGCGAAACGAGGTCAAAGGCTCGTCGGAGCCGATCTGATGCACTGAGAGTTCAACCATAGCTCCATCGATCTGCCACCGATCCCCTGGGCCGCTCACGACGAATACAGCACCACGAAGGCCCTCATCTGGGTCTCCCGCTCGAAAATCCAGCGGCACATCCACCGCCTTCGCTTGTTCAACCCGGTCGATCTGAATCTCCATCCATTGTCGGTCGCCCTGCAAGCCGAGTCGGCGGGCGGCTCGAACAAGGTAGGCATTCGTCGGCTTTACTATTCGGGCGTGAACTTCGATTCCGGAATGTCTCCAGCGTGGATGGTAGGTGAAATGCAGCAACAGGCACCCATGTGCCGCGTACCGAGAGGTGGTAATCGTCAGTCGTTCACCTTCTTGCGCCTCCCGACGCCGCCGATCCGACAACCACCCGCCTACAGCAATGCCGAGTGAGGCGCACACCGCAGCAAAAGTGGCCAAGGCCGCCAACCAGTTGCCTGTGCCTTCGTGAATATCGAAGAAGTGGAGCACGTCGATCCTTTGGTCTGCGAGCTGAAGTGATGCTCGGCGTCCGTCGCAATTCGGACGGCATCTTTCAGGATGCTTCCGCCCCTCAAATCTCACGGTAGATGCGAGCCTGCGGCCATGCGATCTATGGCTGGGTATGGCCGCCGCGCGACCTCTCCGCGCCCACACGCCTAACTCCACCGGTGTCATCCCGGTTTTCGCGCCAGCGAAAGGCCGGGACCCACCCGCGCCAATCACGCCGGGCGGTAGTGCGGCGGCGCCGTTTCCGCGAACTCGGCCGCTCGGGCGCTTGTGGGTCCCGGTCTTTGGCTTCGCCAAAACCGGGATGACACCCGGTGGGCGGGGCGATGGGCGCGGCTGCGCCGAAACCGGGACGACACCTGTGGGAGATGGAACTCAGGGGGATGATACGGCCGGGGCCATGCCTGCCGGATGACAAGCGGCGCGCGCGCCCCCATGTGGGTTCCACGCCCACCGGAGCGCCGCCGCTTGATCGCCGCCCTGGTCGCCCTGGCTCTCGCCGTCGTCCTCACCCCGTTCGCCGTCTGGGCGGTGGGGCTGGCCCGGCGCCAGCGCGGCGGCGCGGTGCTGGTCAGCGGGCTGTTGCTGCTGTTCGGGATGAACACGCCCATCGTCCCGCCGCCCCCGCCGGTCGCCGAACAGGTCCAGCGGCAGGCCGAGGACGACGACCCCGATTGACTCGCTCCCGACTTAGACGCCCAGCACGTCTCGCGCCCGCCGCGCGTCCGCCATCACCTGCTCGGTCATCACCTCGAGGCTCTCGAACTTCTCCTCCGGGCGCAGGAAGGCGATCAGGTCGGTCTCGATGATGCGGTCGTAGATGTCCTCGTCGAAGTCGAACAGCCAGACCTCCAGCAGCGGCCGGGTGACGCCCTGGACCGTCGGATTGACCCCGATGTTGGCGACGCCGGCGAACTCACGCCCGTCCGAGAGCCGGGTGCGCACCGCATAGACCCCGAAGCGCGGCGTCACATAGTCGGCCAGGTCGACGTTGGCGGTGGGGAAGCCAAGCTTGCGGCCCAGCTGCCGGCCCCGCTGCACCGGCCCTTCGATGGCGAACGGCCGGCCCAGGATCTCGGCGGCGGCTTCCGGCCGGCCGTCGCGCATCGCCTCGCGCACGGCGGTGGAGGAGTATTTGTCGCCCTCCCCCGCGTCACTCGCACCCGCCCCCACCGGCGCGGCCACCGACACCCCGAAGCCCATCTCCCGGCCATAGGCGCGCATGGTCTCCGGGCTGCCGGTGCGGTCCTTGCCGAACGAATTGTCGAAGCCCACCGCCACATGCCGCGCGCCCAGGCCCTGGTGGAGCACGCGCGCGGCGAACTCGCGGTCGGTCATCCCGGCCAGCTCGGCCTCCAGCGGCAGGACGTAGAGCATGTCGACGCCCAGCTTCTCCAGGGCGCGGGCCTGCTGGTCAGGCTTCATCAGCCGGAAGGCCGGCTCGTCCGGGCGGAAATAGACCCGGGGGTGGGGATCGAAGGTGATCACCCCCAGCGGCGCGCCCAGGGTCTGCGCCGCCGCGGCGGCCAGGCCGATCACCTGCTGGTGGCCCAGGTGGAGGCCGTCGAAGCTGCCCATGGCCACCGACGCGCCGCGGTCGCCCGCCGACAGGTCCTTCCAGCCGCGGATCACCCGGATGCGCTTCATGCGATGCGCGGGCGCCTCATGTGGCGCGACGCGGGGCGATCACCAGCGCCTCGCCGTCGACCACGGTCTTGCCGCTGACCTCGCAGGCGGTCTCCAGGGTCACGTGGCCCCGGCTCTCGTCCAGCGCCTTCACCGTCACCCGCGCCACCACCAGGTCGCCGATCTTCACCGGCCGCCGGAACCGCAGCGACTGCGACAGATAGATCGCGCCCGGCCCCGGCAGGCGGGTGCCCAGGATGGCGGAGATGTAGGCGGCAGACAGCATGCCGTGGGCGATCCGCTGCCCGAAGGTGGTGGTCTTGGCGTAGGCCTCGTCCAGATGCACCGGATTGCTGTCTCCCGAAACCTCCGCGAAGGCCTCGATATCCGCGGCCCCCACCACCCGGCTCATCTCAGCGGTCTGGCCGACGGTCAACTCGTCGAAATAGAAACCTTGCACGCTAGCTCCCCTCACAGCCCTTCCATCGCGCGACCCGCGACGGCCGGGACCGTGCACCCCCGACCGACGACGCGCGCCATCTACCAGATCATATCGGCGACAGCCCAGCGCGCCGTTAGGCCCTCTTGCCGCAAAAGATCGTCGACCACCGCGCTATTCAGTCCCGCCGGCCCCACCGTCTCGGCCCCATGGATGCCATTGGCGACGAACAGGGCGTCCAGCCCCCGCGCATTGGCGCCGCGAATGTCGGTGGGCAGCCCGTCGCCGACGCACAGCACCCGGGTCGGATCGACCGGCCGTCCCAGGGCCTTCGCCGCCTCCGCAAGGGCCATCGCGTAGATCGGGGCGTACGGCTTGCCCGCCGTCAGCGCGCGGCCGCCCAGGCTCTCGTAGAGCTGCGCCAGGGCGCCGCCGCAATAGATCAGCCGGTCGCCCCGCTGCACCACGATGTCGGGATTGGCGCAGATCAGCTCCAGCCCGCGTTCGACACAGCCGATGAAGCGGTCGCGATAGTCGCCCGGCTCGTCGATCTCGTCATCGTAGGGGCCGGTGACCGAGATGAAGGCGGCGTCCTGCGGCCCCGACAGCGTCAGGTCCAGCCCGTCGTAGAGCACCGCGTCCCGCTCCGGCCCGATCGTCCACACCGGCCCCGGCGCCCGTTCGGCCAGCAGCGCCCGGGTCGCGTCGCCCGAGGTCACCAGCTTGGTCCAGGCCGCCCGCGGCACGCCCAGGCTGTCCATCTGCTCGACGATCGGCGGATGCGGGCGCGGCGCGTTGGAGATCAGGATCACCGGACCCACCTCGGCCCGGAACCGGGCCAGGGCCGCGCAGGCCTTGGGGAAGCTCTCGCAGCCGTTGTGGATCACCCCCCAGACGTCGCACAGCAGCACATCGTAGCGGCTCGCGAGCTCGGAGAGCCCGGTGATCGGCGTGGGGGAGGTCATCTGGGGCGGCGGTTAGCACACTCCGCCGTCGCCGCGAACACCTCCTCGCCCCCACGACGCGAGAGGCAGAGGAGGCCTTACCCCGCGGCTGCGCGGCGCTGGGGCATCTGGACGACGGTGGCGGGCGGCGGGGCGCCAGCCTCGGCCAGGACCGCGTCCTTGATGGCGCGGGGTTCGCCGAACAGGTGGCCCTGGGCGATGGCGATGTCGAGCTCGAGGATGTCGACCACCTGGCGCTCGTTCTCCACCTTCTCGGCGATCAGCTCAACGCCGTAGCGGCGCATCAGCAGGGCGAAGTCCTCGGCCGCCAGGTCGGGCAGCGAACGAAGCACCAGGCGGTCGTCGATCTCGGTCAGCTCGTCCAGCAGGGTCTGGGCGGCCACCTTGACGAATTTCACGTCGGCGCGGCTGAGGTCCTGCAGGTCCAGGTCGAGGTTGGTCACCTTGTCCAGGCTGAAGCGGAAGCCGAGGTCGGCCAGCTTGGCCATGTTACGGGCCTGCACGCCGGTGCGGGCCTCGAAGGCGGCCTGGCCGACCTCGAAGATCAGGGCCGGCGCCAGGTCGCGGTTGGCCTTCAGCAGGTCCAGGAACTGCGGGAAGAAGGCGTCGTCGCCCAGGCTGGCCATCGAGATGTTGCAGAAGATGCCGACCCGACGCTCCTGGCGCGCCAGCCGGCGCACGATCTGCACGCAGCGGAACAGCAGCAGGTTGTCGATGGCGGTCATCAGGCCGGCCGGCTCGGCCACGGCCAGGTATTCGGCCGGCATGATCACTGCGCCGGAGGCGTCGCGCAGCCGCGAGAAGCTCTCGTAGAAGACGGTCTTGCGCTGCGGCAGCGCCACCACCGGCTGCAGGTAGAGGTCGACCCGGTTCTCGGCCAGGGCCGCGCGGACGATCTCCATCATGCCCATGGGCCGGGCCGCCGCCGTCGGCTGGCCGCCGCGGGCCGCGAGATAGGGGGCTTGCGGCTCGTCGAACCGCCGGCCGATCTGATGCACCAGGTCCTCCAGCAGGTGGACCTCGCCCTTCAGCGCGACCGAGCGGGACAGGTCGATCTCGACGGCCCGGGCCACGTCGACCAGCCGGCCGTCCAGGCGCACCACCTGGTCCAGCAGGACGCGGTGGGCGTCGCGCACGGCCTCGACCTCGCCGCGCAGGTCGCGCATCTCCAGGGCGCGCATGATCATGCCGTGCGACGCGAGGCAGAGGCCCAGGCAGCCCATCAGGGCCGAGACGCCCACACCCCAGCCGGCCCCGTTGCGCCACAGGGTGAGCGCCACGATCGCCGACAGGCAAAGGTAGGTCGCACAGAGGAGCGCGAGGGTGAGCCGCCGCATGGGTCCCGTTCCGAATCACCTGGAGTATCCGTTGCGGACTCCAGGCTGGTCGAATTGATTAACCATAGCCCCGGTTCGGAATGGTTAACGCCGAATCGGGATGAGCGCGCGCCGACGTGCGTCACGCAGCCACAGCCCGCGAACGGTGGAGGGCGCGCTGCTGCGTCAAACGCCCTGGCTCAAGGCCCGGACGACCCCGAACGGGTCGCATGGTCCGCGGCGAGCCGGTCCAGGTGCTGGCGGATGTGGGCGGCCTCGGCGGCGGTGTTGGCGAGCGCGATGGCCTTGTCGAAGGCCACGCGGGCGGCCTCATGGCGCCCCAGCTCCAGGTTCAGCCCGCCGGTCAGGCCGTGGAAGTGGAAGTAGCCGGAGAGCCGCTCGGCCAGGGGGGCGATCATCTCCAGCGCGGCCTGCGGCCCGGCCACCTTGCTGACCGCCACGGCGCGGTTGAGCGTCACCACCGGCGAGGGGGTCAGCCGCTCCAGGTTGGCATACAGCCGCTCGATCTGCGCCCAGTCGGTGTCGCCCGGGGTGGCGGCGCGCGCATGCAGGGCGGCGATGGCGGCCTGCACCTGATAGGCGCCCGGCCGGCGATGACGCAGGGCCTTGTCGATCAGGGCCAGTCCTTCGGCGATGAGCTTGCGGTCCCAGCGGCCGCGGTCCTGGTCGTCGAGCAGCACGATCCGCCCGTCGGCGTCGTGCCGGGCCGGGGCGCGGGCGTGCTGCAGCAGCATCAGCGCCAGCAGCCCCATCACCTCCGGCTCGGTCTGGTAGAGGCGCAGCAGCAGCCGGGTCAGCCGGATCGCCTCGCCGCTCAACTGGGCGCGGTCGGTGTTGTCGCCGGCGGAGTAACCCTCGTTGAACACCAGGTAGAGCATGGCCGCCACCGCCGCGAGCCGCTCGGCCCGCTCGACCGGACCCGGGGTCTCGAAGGCCGCGTCGCCGGCCCCGATCCGGGCCTTGGCGCGGGTGATCCGCTGTTCCATCGCCGCCTCGCCCACCAGGAAGGCGCGGGCGATCTGCGTCACCGACAGGCCGGAGACGATGCGCAGCGCCAGCGCGATCTGCTGCGGCGCCGGCAGGTCCGGATGGCAGCAGATGAACAGCAGCCGCAGGACGTCGTCGCGGTAGTCGGACCCGTCGATCCGCTCGACGACGCGGTCCTCCACGTCGTCCAGGTCGGAGATCGCCGCCTCGTCGGGCAGCTGTGTCTGCCGCGCGCGCTTCCGAACCCCGTCCAGGGCGGCGTTGCGGCCGACCATGATCAGCCAGGCGGCCGGATCGCGCGGCGGCCCGTTCTTCGGCCAGGTGTTCAGGGCCCGCAGGCAGGCGTCCTGGAACGCCTCCTCGGCGGTCTCCAGGTCGCGGAAATAGCGCAGCAGGGCCCCGACCGCCTGGGGCCGCGCGCCGGTCATCGCCGCAGCTATCCAGGCCGGATCGGTCATCCGCCGGCGGCCATCGGCGCACCCGGATTGTAGACCGCCAGGGGTCGGATCTCATAGGCGCCGCCTGGATTGGCGTCCGCCAGCAGGCGGGCGACGCCCAGCGCCTCCTCCAGGTCCGCCACGTCGACGATGTAGAAGCCCAGCAGCTGTTCCTTGGTCTCGGCATAGGGGCCGTCGATCACCAGCGGCGGGTCGGACTTGCGCAGGGTGGTGGCCGCCGTGGTCGGCAGCAGGCGCAGCGACGGGCCCAGCTTGCCGGCCTTCTCCAGCGGGGCCCGCACCTGCGCCAGCCGCGCCATCACCTCGCCGTCCTGGGTCTTGTCCCAGGCCCAGACGGTGTCCTCGTCGTTGTAGCAGAGCAGGGCGTAGAGCACGGGGCGGTCTCCGGATCCGGCCATAGGACGCATGACCATGCCCCAGGCCGACGGCCGCAGGCAAAATTAACGACCGCAACCCGTCGGACGCCGCAGCGCTTGCACCGGGGCGCACAAGGGCCTGATCTGGCGCGACAGGCAGAGGGAGCGGGTCGATGACGGAGGTGCAGCGTCGCGCGGTGGTGGGCGGCCTGGCAGCCCTGGCCGCCGCGCCCGGGGCGCGAGGCGCGACGCCGAAGGCCGGCCAGCGGGCGCGCCCCAACATCCTGCTGCTGCTGGCCGACGACTGGAGCTGGCAGCCGGAGGACCAGAAGGACCGCTTCGACCTCAACCTGCCCACCTTCACGCGCCTGCGCCGCGAGGGCGTGTTCTTCCCGAACGCCTTCTCCCCCTCGCCCAGCTGCACCGCCTCGCGCGGCGCCCTGCTGACCGGCCAATGGCCCTGGCGGCTGGCCGAAGGCGCGAACCTGGCTAGCATCCTGCCGCGCCGGTTCCAGGTCTATCCGGACCTGCTGGAGGCGGCCGGTTACCATGTCGGCTATGCCCGCAAGGGCTGGGCGCCGGGCCAGATCGGCCCCGCGCGCCGCACCCGCAACCCAGCCGGCAACGCCTATGACGACTTCGACGCCTTCCTGGCCAGGCGGCCGCCCGGCGCGCCATTCTGCTTCTGGTTCGGCACCAACGATCCGCACCGGCCTTACGTGAAGGGGGCCGGCATCGCCGCCGGGATCTCGCCGGCCGCGGTCACCGTGCCGCCCTACCTGCCCGATACGCCCGAGGTGCGCGGCGACATGGTCGACTACCGCTTCGAGGTGGAGCGGTTCGACCGCGAGTCCGGGGAGATGCTGGACCGGCTGCAACGCGAGGGCCTGCTGGGCAACACTCTGGTGGCGATGACCGGCGACAACGGCTGGCCGTTCCCGCGCGGCAAGGCGACGCTCTACGACGCCGGCTGGCACGTGCCGCTGACGATCGCGTGGAAGGCCGCCCGACTGAAGGCCGGCAGCGTGTCGCAGGCCATGGTCAGCCTGATGGACCTGGCCCCGACCTTCGTCGAGGCGAGCGGGGCGGCCCCGCTGAAGGAGGCCACGGGCCTCAGCCTCTTGCCGCTGCTGACGGCGGGCCGGCGCTGGCCGCGGGACCATGTGATCGGCTGCATGGAGCGGCACATCGACAGCCACACGAGGCCCGGCGACGGCTATCCGATGCGGGCGCTGCGCACCGCCAGCCACCTCTACATCCGCAACTTCCACCCCGAGCGCTGGCCGGCGGGCGACCCGACGACGCGCACCGTCACCTTCCAGGACATCGAACAGAAGCTCTACTCCGGCTTCGCCGACATGGACCAGGGCCCGACCAAGGCCGAACTGCTCACCAGGAAGGACGATCCGTACGTGAAACCGTTCTTCGACCGCGCCACGGCCAAGCGCCCGCCGCACGAACTCTACGACCTGCGGGTCGATCCCTACGCCCTGACCGACCTGGCGGGCGAGGCCGGGGAGGCGGCCGTGGTCAAGGCAATGGATGCGCGCCTGATGGCCGAACTGCGCGCCACCGGCGACCCGCGCGCCATCGACGGCGGCGCGATCTTCGACGACTACCCGCCCTACAGCGACCCCGGCTACGAACGCCCGCCGGTGCTCTGACCGGTCAGCGCGTCGGGACGGGGGTGTCGCCGCGGTAGTCGTAGAAGCCGCGGCCCGACTTGCGGCCCAGCCAGCCGGCCTCGACATATTTCACCAGCAGCGGGCAGGGGCGGTACTTGGAGTCCGACAGGCCGTCGTACAGCACGTTCATGATCGACAGCACCGTATCCAGCCCGATGAAGTCGCCCAGCTCCAGCGGGCCCATCGGGTGGTTGGCGCCCAGGCGCATGGCGGTGTCGATGGCGTCCACCGTCCCGACGCCCTCATAGAGCGTGTAGATCGCCTCGTTGATCATCGGCATCAGCATGCGGTTGACGATGAAGGCGGGGAAATCCTCGGCGTTGGAGGTGGTCTTGCCCAGCGACTGGGCGAAGCTGACCGCGACTTCATAGGTGTCGGCGTCGGTGGCGATGCCACGGATGATCTCCACCAGCTTCATCACCGGCGCCGGGTTCATGAAGTGCAGCCCGATGAACTTGCCCGGCCGGTCGGTGGCCGACGCCAGGCGGGTGATCGAGATCGACGAGGTGTTGGAGGCCAACAGGGTCTTGGCGCCCAGATGCGGCTGCAGCGCCTTGAAGATCGCCTTCTTGGTCTCTTCGTTTTCGGTGGCCGCCTCGATGGCCAGGTCGGTGGCGCCGATCATCTGCAGCTCGGGGGCAGGCTTGATCCGCGCGATGGCGGCTTCCATCGCCGTGTGCTCGATCACCCCGCGGGCCACCTGGCGGGTCATGTTCTTCTCGATCTGGGCGATGCCCTGGTCGATCCGTTCCGGGCTCACGTCATGGAGCAGGACGTCGTAGCCACCAAGGGCGATGACGTGGGCGATGCCGGAACCCATTTGGCCCGCGCCGATGACGCCGACCGTCTTGATGTCAACCATGCAGACCTGGCCCCATGCCTCTGAGCGGCTTCCGCTCAAATTCGTGGCAGCTTTCTAACACGCGTATGGCGCGGTGCGGCAAGAGCTTTGCTGCGTCGCAAAAGATCACGCGGCGTCCGGGTGCGTTCCCGATACCGCTGCGGCCGCCACTGACGCCTCGGGAAGCAGCCAGTTCCGCAGCGCGACGATACGGCGCAGCTTGCGGCTATCCCGTCGGCAGACGATCCAGAACCCCAGATCCGAGGCGATGTCGCTCCAGAACGGCCCCACCAGGCGGCCGATGGACCAGGCCAAGGGTCCCGGCCCGCACCGCTCGACCGCGACGAGCCGGGATAGGTTTGCGCATCTACTTCCCGGCGGCGGTCAGGGCGGTCATCAGGTCGGGGACGGCGGTCTTGTAGTCGGAGACCAGGCCGAAATCGGCGACCTGGAAGATCGGCGCGTCGCCGTCCTTGTTGATCGCCACGATGACCTTGGAGTCCTTCATGCCGGCCAGGTGCTGGATGGCGCCCGAGATGCCGATGGCGATGTAGAGCTCCGGGGCCACCACCTTGCCGGTCTGGCCGACCTGGTAGTCGTTGGGCGCATAGCCGGCGTCCACCGCGGCGCGGCTGGCGCCCACGGCGGCGCCCAGCTTATCGGCCAGGGGCTCGATGACCTTCTGAAACTCCTCGGCGGAGCCCATGGCGCGGCCGCCGGAGACCACGATCTTGGCGGCCCCCAGGTCCGGGCGGGCCGACTTGACGATCTTCTGGTCGACGAAGTGAACCTTGGCCGGCGCGCCGGGGGGGGCGGTGGCCTCGACCTTGGCCGAGCCGCCTTCCGCCGCCGGCTTAAAGGCGGTTGGACGCACGGTCAGCACCTTCTTGGCGTCGGCCGACTGCACCGTTTCCAGCGCGTTGCCGGCGTAGATCGGGCGCACGAAGGTGTCGGGCGAGACGACCTCGATCACTTCCGAGATCTGCGCCACGTCCAGCTTGGCCGCGACGCGGGGGCTGAAGTTCTTGCCCTGCGAGGTGGCGGGGATCAGGACGGCGTCATAGCCGCCCATCAGGCCCACGATCAGGTCGCCCACCGCCTCGGCCAGGCCCTGGCCCAGTTCGGGGCTGTCGGCGGTCAGGACCTTGCGCACGCCCGTGATCTTGGCGGCGGCGGCGCCCAGGGCGGCGCTCGAGGCGCTGGCCACCAGGACATCCACGTCGCCGCTCATGGCGAGGGCGGCGGTGACCACCTTGTGGGTGTTGTCCTTCAGCGTCGTGTTGTCGTGGTCCGCGATGACGAGAACGGCCATTTACAGGACCCCCGCGGTCTTGAGGTTGGTGACGAGGTCGCCGGCGGTTTCCACCTTGATCCCGGCCGCACGCTTCGCCGGCTCGGTGACCTTGACGACCTTCAGGCGTGGCGCGGTGTCGACGCCGACCGAAGCGAGCTCCTTCACGGCGAGTTCCTTCTTCTTGGCCTTCATGATGTTGGGCAGGCTGGCGTAGCGCGGCTCGTTGAGGCGCAGGTCGGCGGTCACCACCGCCGGCAGGTCGACCTCCAGGATCTGCAGGCCGCCGTCGACCTCACGGGTCACCTTGGCCTTGCCGCCTTCGATGGTGAGTTCCGAGGCGAAGGTCGCTTGCGGCCAGTCCAGCAGGGCCGAGAGCATCTGGCCCACGGCGTTGTTGTCGCCGTCGATGGCCTGCTTGCCCATCAGCACCAGGTCGGGCGCTTCCTCGGCGATGATCGCCTTGAGCACCTTGGCCACGGCCAACGGCTCCAGATCCTGGTCGGTCTGGACCAGGATGGCGCGGTCGGCGCCCATGGCCAGCGCGGTGCGGAGCGTCTCCGAGGCCTGCGGCGGGCCGATGGAGACGGCGACCACTTCGGTGGCGACGCCCTTCTCCTTGAGCCGGACCGCCTCTTCCACGGCGATCTCGCAGAAGGGGTTCATCGACATCTTGACGTTTGCGAGATCGACGCCCGTCTGGTCGGACTTCACCCGAGCCTTGACGTTGTAGTCGATCACCCGCTTGACCGGGACCAACACCTTCATGGGTTGCTAGCGCCTCAAATTATAGGTTGCGGAACGAATTGAGCCGGGTGGGCAATAGCGGTTCCGACGCGGTTTGCAAGCGCACGGCCCCGCATGGGTTCGTGTCGGGGCGGCTAGCCAGAGGCGCCTATCCTTACGTAAAAGGAGCCGCATGAACCCGAATATCGAGCGCCTGAAGCTCATCTTCATCGCCCTGTTCGCCGTCGCGGTGGTGGGCGTCCTGGTCTGGCAGATCGGCTGGATCGTGCCGCAGAAGAAGTGCGAAGGGGCCCACAAATGGTGGGATCCCTCCAGCCGCGTCTGCGCCCAGCCGGTGCTGATCTCCGACATCACCGGCAAGACCATCCAGGACAAGACGGCCGAAGCCGCGGCCAAACGCGCCATCGGCCGGCCCGTGGGCCCGACGCCGGCGCCGGCGCCGAAGTGAGCTAGCGCGTCGCGCCGGACTTCCAGAACACCTCGGCCTTGCCCTGGCCGTTGGCCCAGCGGGCGGCGACGAAGAGGAAGTCAGAGAGGCGGTTGATGTAGCGCATCGCCGGGCCGCTCACCGGCTCGCCGGCCTCGACCAGCCGCACCGCCTCGCGCTCGGCCCGGCGGCAGACGGTGCGGCCCAGGTGCAGGGACGCCGCCGCCGCAGTCCCGCCGGGCAGGATGAAGGACTGCAGGGCCGGCAGCCGGTCGTTCAGGGTGTCGATCTCGGCTTCCAGCCGCGCCACCTGGCTGTCCAGGATGCGCAGGCGCGATCCCGGCGCCTCATCGGCCGCCGGCGGGGTCGACAGGTCGGCGCCCAGGTCGAAGAGCTCGTTCTGGATGCGCGCCAGCATGGCGTCCAGCTCGGGGTCGGCGCCGAGCTGGGTGCGGGCCAGGCCCACGCAGGCGTTGGTCTCGTCGACCGCACCGTAGGCCTCGACACGCAGATCGGCCTTGCTGACCGGGGCGCCAGTGGCCAGCCGCGTCGTCCCCGCGTCGCCGGTTCGCGTATAGATACGGTTGAGGGTCACCATCGGCTCTCTCCTCGTCAGCTCTGGCCCCGCCACCAGGCCGCCAGCACCAGCACCGCGATCGCGATGGCCTGCATCAGCACCCGCAGCCGCATCAGCTTGTTGGAATAGGAGCGGCCGAAGTTACCGCCGCGGAACAGGGCGTAGATGCCCAGGGCCAGAACAATGCTCACGCCGGCCAGGGCCGCGTAGATCAGATAGTCGAAGATATCCATATCTGAGACCTTACGTCGCAGCGGGGCCGCTAGGCCACACGAAAGCCTGAGTCTAATTTAAACTTGACTCGGCGCGCGATGATCATGTTCAACGAGCGCCGGTTCGGATAGACCTTGAGAATCAGAGCTGCCGGACTTCATATAGAAGAAGAGCTTAGCCTCTAGTCCATCCGATCCAAGGCCAGGAACCCGTCAGAGGTTTCACGCCTTCAACGATCCCCACGTCGTGAGTCTGTCGAACGTGTTCACTGCCGGTATGCCGCGTTTTCCAGGCGCCGGTCCCCCTCCCCAAAGCCAAGATCGCCGGGTTCCCCTCCGGTGAATTCAAGAGACGAATGAAGCACATCTCCCCGAACCAGGTCGCCGCCGACAGTCCGGCGCGCGCCCCCACCCGCCGCGCGCTGGCCAAGCAGCAGACCCGCCTGAAGGTCCTCGCCGCCGCCCGCCGCCTGTTCAGTGAAGAAGGCTACGAAGGCGCCACGATCCGCGACATCGCCGCGGCCGCCGGCATGTCCACCGGCGCGGTCTTCGCCAACTTCTCGGATAAGTCCGACCTGTTCCGCGAGATCATGGTCGACGACATGGAGGCCCTCACCGCCGCCATGCGCGACGCCGCCACCCGCGGGCGCAACGTCGAAGACGCCGTGCTCAAGGTCTTCATGGCCGGCTACACCTTCTACAAGTCCCGGCTGCAGCTGGCCCGCGCCGCGTTCAGCGTCTCGTGGGACAAGGACGGCGGCCCCACGCTGCGCGGTCTCCCGTCGTCGACGACGCCCTTCCAGGAGTTGTTCGGCGAACAGCTGAACGCCGCCATCGAACGCGGCGAGCTGTCCCAGGAAGCCGATGTGAAGTTGCGCAGCCAGATGCTGTTCGACACCTATCTGTCGAACTTCCCGCAGGCGATCTTCGAGGGCTGGAGCCTGGACGCGCTCCAGGCGCGGGCCCGCGAACAGATCCGCATCCTGCTGGCGGGCGCGCGTCGCGGCTAGACAACGGTACGCATGACGATCGACGTCGAACGGGTCCCCGGGCCGCCGGCTGCCAGACAGTCGCAGAAGGCGGCGACACGCCAGCGCGTGCTCGCCGCCGCCCGGGAGCTGTTCGACACCCACGGCTACCAGGGCACGACGATCCGCGAGATCGCGCGCCACGCCGGCGTGGCCGTGGGCAGCGTGTTCACCACCTTCGCCTCCAAGGGTGAGATTCTCTCCGAGGTGATGCAGGCCCGGATCGACCCGCTGTATGCGGAACTCGACCGGGTCATGCCGCACCTGCACGGCGCCACGGCGGACCGGCTGCGCACGATGTTCGCCATCCACCTGGAGTTCGAGGCGCGGAATGTGCGGCTGTTCCTGTCGCATATCGCCGCCGCCTACGACTGGACCCTGTCCCCCGGCGCCCGGCCCTATGGCCACAACACGCGGCTGATGGGCGCGGTCATCGAGTGCCTGGAGCGGGGCAAGGCGCTGGGCGACATCCGCCAGGACGTCGACTGCCACGAGGTCGTCGACCTGATCATGGCGGCCTATGCCTGGACCTACCGGCTGGTGATCACCCACGACGCCGACGCCCAGGCGATGATCGCCGCCATGAACCGCCAGATCGGCCTGATCGTGGAAGGGCTGGCGCCGCGGCCTTAGGCAGCCGCGCTGCGCTCAGTTCGCGCCTTCCAGCAGCCGGCGCGCGATCACCTGCGCCTGGATCTCGCCAGCGCCTTCGAAGATGTTCAGGATGCGGGCGTCGGCGAGGATGCGGCTGATCGGCTGTTCAACCGCGAACCCGGTTCCGCCATGGATCTGAACCGCGTTGTCGGCGCAGGCCCAGGCGATGCGGGCGGCGGTCAGCTTGGCCATGCCGGCCTCCAGGTCGCAGCGGCTGCCCTCGTCCTTGGTCCGCGCCGCGAACCACGCCAGCCGCCGCGCGCCCAGGAGCTCGGCCGCCATCATCGCCAGCTTGTTGGCCACCCGGGGGAAATTCGCGATCGGCTCGCCGAACTGGCGGCGCTGCAGGGCGTAGTCCAGGGCGAGGTCCAGTGCGTTCTGCGCCACGCCGATGGCCCGCGCCGCCGTCTGGATGCGCGCGCTCTCGAAGGTCGCCATCAGCTGCGCGAAGCCCTGGCCCTCCTGGCCCCCCAGCAGGCAGGCGTGCGGGACCTCGAACCCATCGAAGGCGATCTCGTACTCCTTCATCCCGCGATAGCCGATCACCCCGATCTCGCCGCCGCTCATACCGGGCGCCGGGAACGGATCGGCGTTCGTGCCGCGCGGCTTCTGCGCCAGGAACATCGACAGGCCCCGGTGGTCCTTGCGCGCCGGATCGGTGCGCACCAGCAGGGTCATCAGGTCGGCGCGCGCCGCATGGGTGATCCAGGTCTTTGCGCCGTGGATGCGCCACACCTCCCCGTCGCGCACCGCCCGGGTCCGCAGCGATCCGAGGTCGGACCCCGCCTCCGGCTCGGTGAACACCGCCGTCGGGATGATCGCGCCTGAAGTGATCCCCGGCAGGAACCGGCGCTTCTGGTCCGCGGTCCCGTGCGCCAGGATCAGCTCGGCGGCGATCTCCGAGCGGGTGCCCAGCGAGCCGGTCCCGATCCAGCCGCGCGACAGAGCCTCGGAGACCACGCACATGGCCACCTTGCCCATCCCCGACCCGCCCCAGTCCTCCGGCGCGGTCAGGCCGAACACCCCCAGCGCGCCCAGCTCCTCGAGCAGCGCCAGCGGGATCAGTTCGTCGCGCAGGTGCCAGCCATGGGCGAAGGGGGCGATCTTCTCGGCCGTGAAGGCATGGAACTGGTCGCGCACCGCCTCCAGGGTCTCATCCAGGCCGCTGGCCTCCAGCGAGGGCCGGCCCCGCGCCCGGTCCAGCAGCTCGACGATCCGCGACTTGGCCGCCTGCGAGGCGCCGAGCCTGAGCCGCCCGATCAGGTGGGTCATCCGCTCGGCCGGGTGGAAGACATCGGCGGGCCGGAAGATCTCCGCTTGGTTCATCGGGATGCCGCCGGCCAGCTGGCTCATATATTCGTGCGCCAGCAGCTGGGCCGGCAGGGCCTCGGCCTCGCCGAACCGCCCCTGCGCGTCCAGCGCCCGGCCCCAGGTCGCGGTCTGGCGCAGGGTCTCGGCATAGGCCGCCGCCCAGGCCAGGCCGTGGGCGATGTGCTGCTCGGCGTCCAGGGCGGCGCGGTCCAGCCGGTCGCCCCTGCGGACGCGCCCGCCCACCGAGCCGGTGATCGCGGCCACCAGCGCAGCGGCTTCGTCCGCGGCGCGGTCCAGCAGGTCGAGAAGGTCCGGGACGACGAGGTTCATGGGATCCTGACTATAGGCAAGCTTGCGTTGCGTAAGGTCATTCCGCTTTCTAGGCGAGCCCAAGAGAACAGGAAGCGCCCATCATGCTCGTCGTCCACCACCTGAACGATTCCCGCTCGCAGCGCATCCTGTGGATGCTGGAGGAACTGGGCGCGCCCTATGAGATCAAGCATTACGCCCGCGACGCGACCACCCGCCTGGCGCCGCCCGAACTGAGGGCCGTCAACCAGCTGGGCAAGTCCCCGGTGATCACCGACGGCGACCTGACCGTGATCGAGTCCGGCGCGATCATCGACTACATCCAGCGCAAGTACGGCGCCGGCCGGCTGGCCCCGGCGACGGGGACCGACGCCTATGAGGCCTACAACCAGTGGATGCACTACGCCGAAGGCTCGGCGATGCTGCCGCTGATGCTGGCCCTCTATGTGGGGCGCCTGGGCGAGGCGGGCGCGCCGCTGCAGCCGCGCATCGAGAGCGAGACGGCCAACCACCTGGGCTATGTGGAGGCCTCGCTGGCCGGCCGCGACTGGCTGGTCGGCTCCGACCTCACCGCCGCGGACGTCCAGATGAGCTTCGTCGGCGAGATCGCTGCCTCGACCGGCCGCGGCGCCCAGTACCCGAACATCAAGGCCTGGGTCGATCGCTTCCAGGCAAGGCCGGCCTACAAGCGCGCGCTGGAAAGGGGCGGGCCCTACAATATGGGCCCGCGGAGTTAGAGGCAGATCCTCCTCTCCCCCGGCGAAGCCGAGAGGGAGAGGGTAGGGAGAGGGCCGGTGCGTGAGAGCGCGATCCGGGGCCGGGTCCAGCCCTGACCCATGAGCGTCGCCGCCGCGGGCCCTTGGACCACCATGGGAGCGACTGAGAGTTCCAGCCGGCCCTCTCCCTACCCTCTCCCTCTCTCGCTTCGCTCGGGGGAGAGGACAGCTACTCGAACGGCGGGAAGTCGTCTTCGTCGGGGACGCCGTCCAGGAAGTCGAACACTGCGGCCTTCAGCGACCCGTGCGGGATGGCCGAGAAGTGGTCGCAGCCCCGCAACGTCACGCCCTTGCCGTGCGGGAACAGGTCGGCCAGCCCCTTGGGATCGCCCGCGCCCTCGTCGCGGTCGCCGGCCACCACCAGCACCGGCATCGGCAGGCGGCCCATGGCGGCCTGGTCCAGGTCCGGGCTCTCGGCGGCCGAGAACGCGGCCAGGGCCTGGCGGTCCTCGCCCTGCTCGTCGGCGAACTGGCGGAAGCTCTTCAGCATCTCGTTCTTGATGGTCTCCGGATCGTCCGCCGACATCGCCTCGGCCATGGCGTCCAGCGCGGCGGCGGGCCGGGGATCGAACAGCTTCCCGCCGACCCCGCCAAGGATCAGATTGTTCACCCGCTCCGGCGCGTCGATGGCGATCTGCAGCGCCGTGCGCGTGCCCATCGAATAGCCGAACACCTCGCACCGCCCCACGCCCAGGTGGTCCAGCAACGCCAGGGCGTCGGCGGCCAGCTTGAGGCGGCCGTAGTCGGCGGGATCGTGCGACCGCAGGCTGTCGCCATGGCCGCGCTGGTCCAGGGCGATCACCCGCGTCCCGCGGCGCTCGAAAGCGGTGTACCAGCCCGTGCGCTTCCACCCCTCGTTCCGGTTCGATGCGAAGCCGTGCAGCAACAGGACGGTCCGCTCGGCCGGGCCGTGCGGGGCGATGTCGTCATAGCCGATGGAGACGCCGTTCAGGGTCGCGGTTGTCATGGCGCGAACCCTAGAGTCACGGCGGCTCGCCCGTCCACTCCCAGTGCCAGGGTTCGAACGGGTAGTTCACGAAGCCGAAGCGCTCGGCGTTGGCCACCAGCCAGCGGTAGGTGGCGGTCCGGGTCATGTAGAGCCGGTTCGGATCGGCCGAGGAATCCACCGTGAACCCCGGCGCATGGCCGACATCGATGTCCGCCGCCAGCCCCGTGCGGTGCGCCGAGCAGCGGGCGCGGACGATGCCGTCGCAATTGCCCTCGGCCTGGCAGCGCGCTGCGTCGGCGGCGGGGCTGCGATAGCCGGAGAAGATGGTCAGCATCTGCGGATCGGCCGCCGCTTCCGGCACCGCGGCGCGGGCGGCCGCCACCATCCGGCGGTAGGCGGCCAGCGCGCGGGGCCGCAGCCAGACCGGCTTGCCGCCATAACCCTCGGCGATCTGGGCGGCGGTGATCAGGTCCGGCGTCTCCGGGCAGGCGCCGAACGCGGTGAAGCGCACGAACTCTCGCCGGGTCTGCGCCGCGCTCTTCATCGCCAGGAACGCGGTCTCGCTCAGGATCCCGTCCCCGCCTTGCTGCTGGGCCCGCTGCCAGATGCCGAGCGCGGCGGCGAAGCCCTCGCTGTTGGCCGGGCAGGTTGTGCGGATTTCGTGCTGGATCAGCGGGACGTAGATCTCCCACCCGGTCTCCGGCCGGCCGAACGGCGCCCAGGCCAGGGTCTGCAGGGCGTTGGCGTTGGCCTGGGCGGCGGCGGTCCAGCCGGGGTCGCGGCAGTCGGCGGTGACCGGCTGCAGAGCGCCGGGCGGCTCCTCGGCGGCGAGCGGCTGGCCGTCCGGGCCGGGGGCGCCCTGGGGGTGCAGCGGGGCGCAACTGGTCACCCGCAGCACCAGGAGCAGCAGCAGGACCGCCGCCGCCGCCGAGACGCCCAGGAACTTCATGACGTCTCGAAACTTCATCATCCCGCCGCCAGCAACACGCGGTGGAACGCGGAGGTCCAGCATGAAGTTCGGTCGACCGCGGGATGACGAACTTGTTTGGGTGTCGGCGCTGGCCTAGCTGCGCCAACGCAGGGTCGCGGGTTCCACGGGGTTGACGAACGGCCGGCCCTCGCGCCGGCTGGCTGTCCATTCGCGTTTCAGCGCCTGGTACCACTTGGCCTGGCGGTCGGCGTCGTCGATCCAAAGCAGGGCGGGATCTGACTTCAGGCCCTGGTTCTGCAACTGCACCATGTCGCCGTCCTGGCGCAGGAAGGTGCGCGACCAGGCGGCGATCAGCGGCTTCAGCAGCACGAAGGCCGGGTGGTCGGACCAGGCGATCTGGGTGACCTGGGTGCGCGCATCGTCGATGGGCGTCAGGCAGGTCAGCGACAGCACCTGGCGCTTGCCGACCGTCACATGCTCCCACCGCAGTCCCGGCAGTTGGAACACGATCTCGGTCAGCGGCTGGCCGCCCAGCAACCCATAGGCCCGGCTGTTCTTCGAGGGCTTGTGGCGCACCATGGCGAAGCCGGCCTCGCGCGGCTCGAAGCGCTTTTGCTTGTCGTGCTCGCTGCCGGCCGTGCGCCACCACCACTGGCGGTGGACGTAGGGCCCGTGCGCCGGGTCCATCAGCCCCACCACAACCTGGTCGATGTGGGCCGCGAACACCACCCGGTCGACCAGCTTCGGCCGTCCGCCGACCACGCCCGGGAACACCGGTGGCGGCGCGTCCGGCTGGCTGGCCGGCGTCGATCCCATCCAGACGAACACCAGCCCCTGGCGCTCGGCGACCGGATAGCGCCTCACCTGGATGCGCGAGACGTCCATGGCCTGGCCGGCGGTCAGCGACGGGATCGCCGCGCAGGCGCCGTCCGCGCCGAACCGCCAGCCGTGATAGGGGCACTGCACGGTCTCCACGCCCGCGGCGTCGCGGTGAAAGCGGCCGGCTGACAGCGGCGCGGCGCGGTGCGGGCAGACGTCGCGTAGGGCGACCAGCGTCCCGCCCCGCGCGCGGCCCAGCATCACCGGCTCACCCAGCATCTCGACGCGCCGCAACTGGTCGGGCTTCAGGTCGCCGCTCAACGCCGCCAGATACCAGGCGTCGGTCAGGAAGCCCTGGCCGAACCGCCCCGCGGTCTGGGTGGCGGCGGCGCGGGCTGCGGAGGTTTCGCCGTCAGGCATGGCGCGGTTTTAGCCCTCTAGGGAAGCCTAAGAAAGACCGCGGCATAGGGCGAAATTCCGACCGACTCGCCGCGCAGGTCCGCCTCTCCGGAGCGCAGCGGCAGCAGTTCGGCGCCGGCCAGCGCCGGGGCCGCCAGCACCTGCGGCTCGTCGCTGAGGTTGAAGACGCAGGCGATCGACTGGCCCGCGTGGCGGCGCACGAAGGCGATCAGCGGCGCCTCGGTCTCCAGGAACTCGATGCCGCCCAGGGTCAGGGCGGGCTCGGATTTGCGCAGCGCGATGACCAGCCGCGAAAACGCCAGGGTCGAGTCGGGATCGCCCTCCTGGTCCTCGACGCTGAGACTCCGGTGCTCGACGGCCAGCGGCAGCCACGGCTCGCCGGTGGTGAAGCCCATGTGCTCGCCGGTGGTCCACGGCATCGGCGTGCGGCACCCGTCGCGCCCACCGTCGTAGGGGTAGTAGAGATCCCCCACCGGGTCGCGCAGCAGGTGGCGCGGCAGGGCGGCCTGCGGCAGGCCCAGTTCCTCGCCCTGGTAGATCAGGGTGGTGCCCTTCAGCGTCACCAGCAGGCCGAACAGCATCTTCGCCAGCTCCCGCGGCCCGTCCCCCAAGGAAGAGTTTGGGCCGCCGAACCGGCTGACCGTGCGCGGCACGTCGTGGTTGGAGAAGCTGATCGTCGGCCAGTGGGCCGGATAGGCGGCCAGCGTCGCGTAGTGCTCGGTGACGAAACTGGGCTGCAGCTTGCGCGCCAGCAGCATGACGAAGGTGTAGCCCGAGTGCAGGCCGTCGGCCGGCGCCAGATAGGCCCCGCACCGCGGCTCCTCCTCCGAGAACTCGCCGAACACGAACCGCGTGCCGCCGCCCTGGCCATCGTGCGCCTCCACCCGCCGGCGGATCAGGTCCAGGGTTTCGACATTCTCGGGCAGGTTGGAGTCGAAATAGTGGAACTGCAGATTGCCCGCGTGGCTCCAGTTCAGCCCCCGCCGCTCGGCCATCGGCACGGGCGGATTGGGCGTCAGGGCCGCGTCGTGCAGGAAGGTCCCCGCCACATCCAGGCGGAAGCCATCGACGCCCTTGGCCAGCCAGTAGTCCAGCACCGACAGCGCCGCCTCCCGCGCGCCCGGGTCGCGCCAGTTCAGCTTCGGCTGCTGGCGCAGGAACTTGTGATGGTAGTGCTGCCGCCGCGCCGGCTGGTAGGCCCAGGCCGGACCGCCGAACACGCTGAGCCAGTTGTTGGGCGCCGTGCCGTCTTCCTGCGGATCGGCCCAGACGTACCAGTTCGCCTTGGGCCCGTCGTGGCCGCCGGTCAGACTCTCGACGAACCACGGGTGGATATCCGAGGTATGGCTGAGCACCTCGTCCAGCACCACCTTCAGCCCGCGGCTGTGCGCGGCGTCCAGCAGCGCCTGGAAATCATCCGGCTTGCCGTAGTCCCCCTGCACGCCTTCGAAGTCGGCGATGTCATAGCCCCAGTCGCGGTTCGGCGACGGGTGGATCGGCGACAGCCAAAGGCCATCGACCCCCAGGCTCTGGATATAGTCCAGCTTGGCAGCGACGCCGGGCAGGTCGCCATGCCCGTCGCCGTCGCTGTCGAAGAAGCTGCGGACATAGACGTGGTAGAGGATCGCGCCCTTCCACCACGGCTCCGTCATTACAACCTCCGCTCATCCCGGCGAATGCCGGGACCCAGATCGCCAGGCGCTGAGGCTGACAGGATCAGCGCCGAGCTATTCGAACCCACCTCCGAGCCAGTCCATCTGGGTCCCGGCGTTCGCCGGGATGAGCGGAATGGGTTAGTCCCTAGACCTCGGACGCATCCGTGATGATCTTGCCGACCAGTCCGTAGTCGACGGCTTCCTCGGCGCTCATCCAGAAGTTCCGCTGGGTGTCCTTGACCACCCGCTCGAAGGTCTGGCCGGTTTCCTTGGCGATCATCCGGTTCACCCGATCCTGCATCTTGATGATCTCTTCCGCCTCGATCTGGATGTCCGAGGCCTGGCCGCGCACGCCGCCGGCCGGCTGGTGCAGCAGGAAGCGGGTGTTGGGCAGGCAGAGGCGGTTTTCCTTCCTGGCGCCCAGGAAGATGTGCGCGCCCGCGGAGGCCACCCAGCCGGTGCCGATCACCTTCACGGTCGCGCCGCAGAAGCGGATCATGTCGTGGATGGTGTCGCCGCTCTCCACGTGGCCGCCGGGGGAGTTGATGATCACCCGGATCGGCTTGTCGCTCTCGCCGGCGAAGGCGGTGATCTGGGCGGTGACCCGCTCGGCCAGGCGCATGTCGATCTCGCCGAAGATCAGCACGGTGCGCGACTTGTAGAGCGCGTTCTGCACCGGGCCGGCGGTCATCGGCATGTCGGGCTTGCGGGCGTTTTCGTCGCCGTCTTCGTCGTCTTCGTCGTCGAGGTAGGACGTCCATTTCAGCATTGTCGCGCCTTGGTCAGGCGCCGCGGGAAGAGCGCGGCGGAGGTTTCGTAGTCTTGGAGTTATTGCTCCGGGAGCCGTCCGGCAAGCGGTCACGGCGCCACAATCGTGCTTACCCCGCCGCCGTGCCGATCAGGCGGGCGTAGAACTGGACCATCTTCTCCAGGTTCTGCAGCGTCATGTGCTCGTTGGTGCCGTGGATCATCTCCACGTCCTTCATCCCGAACTCCACCGGCTGGAAGCGGTAGACGTCCTTGGCCACCGGGGTGAGGAAGCGGCTGTCGGTGCCGGCGGTGACCAGGCTGGGCGCCACCGGCGCGTCCGAGACCGCCCCGGCCGTCGCGGCCAGCACCTTCCAGCCCCAGGAGCTGGTCGAGGACACGGGCGTCGGCTCGTTCGGCGGCGCATTCCAGGCCAGGGTCACCGGCAGCTTGCCGACCGCCGCCTTGGCCCGCGCCATCACCGTGGCCGCGGTGTCGCCCGGCGCGATGCGGTAGTTGATCCAGGCGGTGGCGTCCTGCGGCAGCACGTTCTCCTTGGGGCTGCCCTTCAGCATGGTCGGCGCGATCGTGGTGTGCAGCAACGCCGCGCCGCCCGCGCTCCTGCCGGCCTGGCCAACCAGCACGCCGCCCAGCAGCCATTGGTTGGCCACCGCCATGCGGATCGGGAAGGCGGCCTTGGGCGCGATGGTCCGAATCAGGTCCGCGCCGGGCCCGCGGAAGGTCATCGGGAAGGGCGACCCCGCGATCGCCACCACCGCCTTGGACAGGGTCACCACGCCGCCGCCGCCGGCCGGCGGGGCGGAAGAGTGGCCGCCCGCCGCCTTGGCGGTGACCCGCAGCGTCGCATAGCCCTTCTCGGCCGTGCCGATCATCGCCAGCCGCCCGCCGCTCAGCGGATTGTCGCTGACCACCAGCAGACCCTCGTCGACCACGAACTCGGCCTTGATCCCCTTGGCCTGCAGATAGGCCGCCGCCGCTCGCCCGCCCTGGCCGACCACCTCCTCGTCGCCGCCGGAGACCACGATGACGGTGCGCTTCGGCTTGAAGCCGCCCTTGGCCAGGGTCTCGATGGCCTCGAAGATGCCGATCAGCGAGCCCTTGTCGTCCACCGACCCGCGGCCCCAGACCGCCCCGTCGGCGATGGCGCCGGAGAACGGCGGATGCGTCCAGTTCCGCTCGGTGCCCTCGGTCACCGGCACCACGTCCTGGTGCGCCATCAGCACGATGGGCGCCAGCGAGGGGTCGGCGCCCGGCCAGGTGAACACCAGCGTCCGGCTGGTCAGTTCGACGCGGGTCATGGCCGCCGTCGCCACCGGATAGGCGCCGGCCAGCAGGTCGTGCAGCCGGGTCCACTGGGCGTCCTCGTCCCCGGCCCCGTCCTGGTGGCGCACCGTGGGGATCTGTACCGCCTGGCTGAGATGCCGCGCGGCGGCGTCGAGGTCGACACTGACCGGCGCAGCGACCTTGATCGCGCCGAGGCCGGCGGCGGGCGTCCCATTGAAGGTGAAGGTCCTGACCAGCACCACCGCGACCAGCGCGACGATCGCCGCCAGGGCCAGCAGCAAGAGCCGTCCGAAAGTCCGCATCGTCGTTCCCGCCCTTGGCTCGCCGGATGCTGTCAGGGCCGGGGCCGGAAGGCCAGCAGCACATTGCCCGGCGCCTGGCCGAACATTCCGTAGCCCGACCCCGCCAGCACCAACCCGTTCACGCCGACGATGGAAGCCGCGTCGATCGAGCCGCCCTTGCCGGGCACGCCGTTCAGCGTCGTGTAGTCGCGCAAGGTGTCGAAGGTCCACAGCTCCGCGCCGGTCTTGGCGTCGATCACGAACAGCCGCCCGTCCAGGCTGCCCTGTACCAGCGCCCCGTCGATCAGCGCGGGGGCGCCGGAGAAGCCGAAGTTGCGCTCGCAGCGCGGCGCCCGCTTGTTCCGCCCGTTGGCGCAGTCGGACCTGACCGCATAGGTCCACTTGATCGCGCCGGTGTTGGCGTCGACCGCGTACATCCCGGGCTGCAGCGCGGGGTCGATCGGCGGCCCGCCCGGCAGTTGCCGCCCGACCACCGCGACCGGCACGAACACCGTGTCGTCCTGGAAGGCGATGCCCCAGTGGATGCCGCCGTTCGGCGCGCCTGAGCCGATGTCGCGCCGCCAGATCACCCTGCCCGTGTCCGGATCCAGCGCCCAGACCGTCCCCGACTTCTGGCCCGCGAACACCACGTCCTGGCCGCTCTTCAGGTGGCCCAGGATCAGCGAGGCGCCGAAGTCCACGTCGCGATAGACCGTGTCGGAGACGCAGTTCATCTGCTCGGTCCGGGGCCTGGGCCCGCAGCCGACGTTGAAGATGTCCTGCGCCGTCGCCTGCAGGCTCCAGGCCTCGGTCCCGTCCTTCAGATGCACCGCGATCAGGGCGTCGGTGTTCCTGTGCGCCGGCGGCGAATTGCTCTCGCCGGTGCCAAAGTAGATCAGGCCGCGCGCCTCATCGACCACCGGCGAGTTCCAGATCGGCGCCCCGGACGGCCCCCACAGCATCTGGCCGTCGCCGCGGTCCCGCAGCGGCTTGGCGTCCTCCATGGTGTCGTAGCGCCACTGCTGCTTGCCGGTCGCCGGCTCGAGCGACAGGACGAAGCCGTGGTTGGTGCAGCACCGCACCCTGTTGTCGGACGCCTGCATGATCTCGAACTGGCTGACCGGGACAACGATCCGGTCCTTGAGCACCCGCGGCGTGCCCGTCGTCAGGGAATAGGAATAGCTGGCCAGGTTCTTGGTCCAGAGCGCCTTGCCGGTCCTTGCGTCCACTACATGCAGGGTGGAGTCCAGGCCGGAGAAGGCCAGCACCGCCCGGCCATCGGCGATCACCCCATAGCCGGGGCTGGACCGCAGCGGCGCGCCGCCCGGGGTGTTGTAGACCCATTTCAGGCAGGGCTTGGCCGGGACACTGACGTCGAAGGCGTACATGGCCGACGCCTCGGCCACCGGCAGGAAGATGGTGTTCCCCACCACCGCCGGCTGCGCGCGGATCATGGTCACGTCCGGAAAGCCGATGGCCCAGGCGAGGTTCAGCTTCGACAGCTTGGCCTTGGTCAGCCCGGTCTGCGCCGCCGTCAGCACCCGGGTGTTGCGCGCGTCGAAGCCATAGGTCGAGACGCTGGGCGCGGCCCTGAGGTCCACCGTGCGGCGCGCCCCCTTGCACATCATGCCCTGGCTCCAAGCGTCCAGCGTCGCGGTGGAGCGGCCGGTCAGGTAGTTGATCAGCTGGCCGCGTTCCGCCTCGCCGAGGTCGGCCGCCTGGGCCTGCATCTTGCCCTTGGTCAGGGCGAACGACAGCACCTGATAGCTCATCGCCGACAGGGTCGCCTTGGCCGGCGCCCGACTGGTGTCGGGACTGTCGTGGCAGGCGGCGCAGTGGGCGCGATAGACTGCCTGACCCGGGTGCGGCAGGGTGTTCAGGGTATTGTCCTGCGCCCTGGCCGCGCCGCCAAGGCCGACCGCCATCATGCCGGCGATGGCCAGCCTGCCCATGAGCGTCATACGCGTCCCCCGATGTCCCGCGACGCTTCCGGCCGCTTCGGGCCCGACGATAGGCCATCGGACGCCGACGTAAATCTCCGCGGCGAAACAAGGTCGGCCGGACCTTGCCCGCGCCAAGGGGCGCCTTGACCGGCCGGCGCCTCGCATCGCAAATGGCCGCAAACCTCAAACAACTGTTCGGGAGAACGCCGTGAGCGAAGTTCTGCAAGCCCCCAAGGTCGGCGCCGGCGGCCTGTTCGACCTCACCGGCAAGGTGGCGGTGATCACCGGCTCCTCGCGCGGCATCGGCCGCGCCATCGCCGAGCACATGGCCCGCCAGGGCGCCAAGGTGGTGATCTCGTCGCGCAAGGCCGGCCCCTGCGAGGAGGTCGCCGCCGGCATCAACGCCAGGTCGCCCGGCCACGCCATCGCCGTGCCGGCCAACATCTCGTCCAAGGACGACCTGCAGCGGCTGATGGACGAGACCCGCAAGGCGTTCGGCCAGATCGACATCCTGGTCTGCAACGCCGCCTCGAACCCGTTCTATGGCAGCCAGCTCGACATCTCCGACGACGCCTTCGGCAAGATCCTCACCAACAACATCGTCGCCAACAACTGGATGATCGGCATGGTTGCCCCGGAGATGAAGGCGCGGAAGGACGGGGTGGTGATCATCGTCTCCTCCATCGGCGGCCTGCGCGGCTCGGAGGTGATCGGCGCCTACTGCATCTCCAAGGCCGCCGACATGCAGCTGGCCCGCAACCTCGCGCACGAGCTGGGCCCGTTCAATATCCGGGTGAACTGCGTCGCCCCCGGCCTGGTCAAGACCGACTTCGTCAAGGCGCTGTGGGACACCCCCGCCGGCGAGGAACGCGCCAGCTCCGGCACCCCGCTCCGCCGGCTGGGCGAACCCGACGACCTGGCCGGCGCCGCGGTATACCTGGCCTCCCGCGCCGGGGCGTGGACGACGGGTCAGACCATCGTGGTGGACGGCGGGAGTACCTGCTGAGCCTCCTCGCCGCCCCCTCTACCGGGGGGCCGCGGGATCTCGGCGACGCATGACGTCAAGATGGATGAACCCTGCAGGCGACGCGGGCGGCGCAGGACGCCTCACCGTGCGACGGTGATGTCCTTGATCAGGGCCTGGACGTTCGACTTGGCGCCGACGCTCCACATGGCCTTCAGATAGGCCAGGGTGTTGGAAGCGGCGTCGTCCTGCTTCCAGTCGCAGCCATGGAACTGGCAGCTGGCGAACACCGGGGGAGCGCCGCCGGAATAGACCAGGCGGGAGTCGCGGAATTCGCAGTCGGAGAAGGTTTCGCCGTCCAGCTGGACGGTCTCGTGATTGTAGATGACGCCACTGGGCATGTTGGATCTCAGGTGTCGTCGGCGGCCGGATCGCCGGCGCCGGCAGGGTTGGCCTCGGCGCGGTCGCGGTCACGCTGTTCGCGCTTGGCGGACGCCTTCTCGGCCGTCTTGATGGCCTTCTGGCGGTCGCGCTCCATGCGCTCGAACTGGTAGTTCGGCTTGCGGGCCATGGATCAGTCCTCGAGGGCCGCCAGCTCGGACGCCGCGGGTTCAGGCGTCGCGGGTCGATCGGCCGCGGCGGCCTGATAGGTCGCCGAGCAGATGGCTTCGAGGTGGCCGCGGATGGCGCGAGGCGCCAGCAGGGCGTCAACGGCGCGGCAGCCGTCCGCCTTGAGGCGCTGCTTCAACCTGGCGAGGTCGGGCATCTGCCCCGAGCGGGCCAGCATATAGGCGCGTTCGATGGTCGATGTTGTCATGGTCTACGGATGGGCGCTCCGGCGGCGCGGCACAAGCCCGCGCCGCCGGAAAACCCGGTCGCCCCTTAGGCCGACTGCAGTTGGCCAGCGGACATCTTGCCGCTGCGCTGGTCGCGCTCGAGTTCGAACGACACCTTCTGGCCTTCGTTCAGCGAGCCGAGGCCCGCACGCTCGACGGCGGAGATGTGCACGAAAACGTCGTTGCCGCCGTCGTCAGGTTGAATGAAGCCGAAGCCCTTGGTGGCGTTGAACCACTTAACGGTGCCGGTGGTCATGATCTTGTCTCTCTTCAGTAAGTGTTCGTGCGCCCCAGAACGGGACGAGAAATCAAAATGTCGGTGAGGTTTTTGGGAAGTCCGGGCTCGATCCGAGGAACAAGCGTGGAGAGCAACCGAACCAAAGCGATATTCGACGGGAGGTCTATAGCCGAACATCTCCCGGAACACCACCCCTATCGCACGCGGCGTCGGCCGGGGGTCCGCGGCGGCCAGGCCGGGGGATGACGCCCACGCCGCTCTCTGCTAGAGCCACGGCCATGTTTTCGGTTCGGACGAGCCTGCGAATTACCCGCCCGGCGTGACGCCGCTGGACGGTCGCGCGCGCCGGGTCTTCATCCCGCACCTCAGAACCTCCGGACCTACTGGATAGAGTCATGGCCGACGACGCCGACAAGCCCGTTCGCGACTACCGCGAGACCGTCTTCCTCCCCGAGACGCCCTTCCCCATGCGCGCCGGCCTGCCGCAGAAGGAACCGCAGATCCTGGCGCGCTGGGCGGCGCTGGACCTCTACAACGCCATGCGCGCCGAGCGGCAGCGGGCGGGGGCGCCGCTGTTCGTGCTGCATGACGGGCCGCCCTACGCCAACGGGGCCATCCACATCGGCCATGCGCTGCAGAAGACCCTGAAGGACTTCGTGGTCCGCTCGCGGTTCCTGCTGGGCTACGACGTCGACTACGTCCCTGGCTGGGACTGCCACGGCCTGCCGATCGAGTGGAAGATCGAGGAGGAGCTGCGCGGCCAAGGTCGCCGGAAGGACGAGGTCTCCAAGGCGGAGTTCCGCACCCGCTGCCGCGAATACGCAACCCACTGGATCGGCGTCCAGATGAGCGGCTTCAAGCGGCTGGGGGTGATCGGCGATTGGGAACACCGCTACGCCACCATGGACTATTCGAGCGAGGCCGCGATCGTCGCCGAGTTCCACAAGTTCGTGGCCAGCAAGCAGCTCTACCGCGGCTCCAAGCCGGTGATGTGGAGCCCGGTGGAACGCACCGCCCTGGCCGACGCCGAGGTCGAGTACCACGACCACAACAGCCCCACGGTCTGGGTGAAGTTCCCGGTGACCGAGGGCAGCGACGCGGCCCGCGGCGCCAGCGTGGTGATCTGGACCACCACGCCCTGGACCATCCCGGCCAACCGGGCGATCAGTTACAACGAAGCCATCGCCTACGCCGTCTACCAGGTTGAGGCGATGGAGCAGGGGCTGGAGTTCGAGCCCTGGGCCAAGGCCGGCGACCGGCTGATCGTCGCCGAGAAGCTGGCCGACGAAGTGTTCAAGGCCGCGAAGATCGCCAGGGCCCGAAAGGTCGAGAGCGTCGACTGCCAGGGCATGGTCTGCGAGCACCCGCTGGCCAACCTCGACAACTACTACAGCTTCGGCGTGCCGCTGCTCAGCGGCGACCACGTCACCGACGACGCCGGGACCGGCTTCGTCCACACCGCGCCGGGACACGGCGCCGACGACTATGTGGTCTGGCTGGCGCACGGGCATCGCGAGATCCCGGAGACCGTCGATGCGGACGGCGCCTACTATCCGCACGTCGCCCTGTTCGCGGGCCTCAAGGTGTTGGAGACCGAGGGCAAGAAGGCCGGGAAGTTCGGCCCCGCCAACCCCGCGGTCATCGACAAGTTGATCGAGGCCGGCCGCCTGCTGGCGCGCGGGCGGCTGGAGCACAGCTATCCGCACTCCTGGCGCTCCAAGGCCCCGGTGATCTTCCGCAACACGCCGCAGTGGTTCATCCGCATGGACGAGCCGCTGGACGACGCCGCCCACGGCGGCCGCAGCCTGCGCGAGACGGCGCTGGAGGCCATCGAGGCGACGGCGTTCTACCCGGCCGCCGGCCGCAACCGCATCCGCTCGATGGTCGAGAGCCGGCCCGACTGGCTGATCAGCCGCCAGCGGGCCTGGGGCGCGCCCCTGGCCATGTTCGTCGACAAGGAAACCAACCAGCCGCTGCACGACCCTGAGGTCGACAAGCGCATCGTCGCCGCCATCCTGGCCGAGGGCGCCGACGCCTGGTTCACCCGGCCGGACGCCGATTTCCTGGGCGAGCACGATCCGCAGCGCTTCGAGAAGGTCGAGGACATCCTCGACGTCTGGTTCGACTCGGGCTCCACCCACGCGTTCACGCTGGAGCACCGCGCCCACACCCACTGGCCGGCCGACCTCTATCTGGAAGGCTCCGACCAGCACCGCGGCTGGTTCCAGTCCTCGCTGCTGGAGAGCTCCGGAACCCGTGGCCGCGCGCCCTTCGACGCCATCCTCACCCACGGCTTCACCATGGACGAGGCCGGCGAGAAGATGAGCAAGTCCAAGGGCAACGTGGTCGACCCTGAGGTCGTCATCCGCGAGAGCGGCGCCGAGATCATCCGCCTCTGGGCGGCGATGATCGACTATTCGGACGACAGCCGGATCGGCAAGACCGTGCTGCAGACCACCTCCGACGCCTATCGCAAGCTGCGCAACACGGTCCGCTACCTGCTGGGCGCGCTGGCCGACTATTCCCCGGACGAGGCGGTGGAGCTGGACCAGATGCCGCCGCTGGAGCGGTTCATCCTGCACCGGCTGTACGAGCTGGATGTCCAGGTGCGGGCCGCCTACGAGGGCTACGTCTTCCAGGACGTGATCCGGCCACTGACCGAGTTCTGCCAGAACGAGCTGTCATCGCTGTTCTTCGACATCCGCCGTGACAGCCTGTACTGCGACCAGCCGACCGCGATCACCCGCCGCGCAGCGCGCACCGTGATGCAGGCGGTGTTCGAGCGCCTGACCGCCTGGCTGGCCCCGCTGATCCCCTTCACCATGGAGGAGGCCTGGACCACCCGCTATCCGGACGCCCACTCCAACTGCATGCGGGTGATCCCCGATACTCCCGC
>NZ_JANXWD010000018.1 GCF_025351295.1 Phenylobacterium sp. | reverse complement strand
CGAAGCATGCGCATGCTTCGCCGGTGCGCCCACGGAAGAGTCCCGTCAAGTCCCGCTCCCGCCACCATGCTGTCAGCAGCCGGTCGGTAAGCAAAGTGGGCATGAAGGAGTTCCCGATGCCCGTCGCCACCGCCCTCGATGGCCTGCCCCGCCCGCCCTGCGCCGAGCTGCTGGGCTGGGAACTGGTCGACGCGCGGCCGACCGAGGGCTGGGTCCGCATCCGCTTCGTGGCCCGGCCCGAGTTCTGCAACCCCGCCGGCCATATCCAGGGCGGCTTCCTGGCGGCCATGCTGGACGACACCATGGGCCCGGCGATGTTCATCTATTCCGAGGGCCGGCTGTTCACCCCCACCATCGACCTGCACGTAAGCTTCCTGGCCCCGGCCCGCCCGGGCCCGCTCTATGGCGAAGGCCGCGTGGTGCAGGCCGGCAAGACCGTGGCCTTCCTGGAAGGCAAGCTGATGGACCTCTCCGGCACGGTCCTGGCCCGCGCCAGCGCCTGCGCGCGGCTGGTCCCAGCGGCGAAGGCGCTGGCAGCCTGAGCCGCCTCCCTCGCGAAGCGGCGGGAGGGGGAGGTATTGCGACGCTCACGAAATCCGCGTCACCAACGCGCCCTCGCCGTCCAGCACGAAGGCGTCGGGCGTGTGCAGGCTGCGCCAGAGGTCGTGGGCGTCCAGGCCCAGCCGTTCGGCCACATAGAGGCTGAGCACCGTGCCGTGGGTCACCGCGATCAGCGGGCGGCCCGGATGCTGCGCCAGCGCGGCGGCCAGCCGGACACAGGCCTCGTGCGCGCTCTCGCCGCCGGCCACCGGCGTGGCGGGATTGGCGAACACCTGGGCGATCGTCTTGCGGAACGCCTCCTCGGTCCCGAACGACAGGGCCGGGCGCTTGTGTTCGTGCAGGCCCGCGTCGACCTCGACCGTCAGGCCCAACGCCTTGGCGATGAGCTCGGCGGTCTCCAGCGCCTTGGGCTCGGGACTGGCGACGATGGCGGTGGGCGCGTAGGCCGCCAGCCGCCCGGCCAGCGCCGCCACGGCCGCCACCCCGTCGGGACAGAGCGGCCAGGTGGTCGCCGGCTTGTCCCGGTCGATCAGCGGCCGGCCGTGACGGACCAGGATCAGGGCCGGAGTGCTCATCCTGGCGTCCCGATCCGCCGGATCTCCCACTGCAGGTCGATCCCGGCCTTGGCCAGCACGTCGGCGCGGACGGCCTCGCCCAGGCCTTCCAGGTCGGCGGCAGTCGCGGTCCCGGTATTTATCATGAAGTTAGAATGCAGCGGCGAGAACATCGCTCCGCCATACAGCTTTCCGCGCCAGCCCGCCGCATCGACCAGTTTCCAGGACGCGTGGCCGGGCGTGTTCTTGAAGGTCGAGCCGCCGGTCTTCTCCCGGATCGGCTGGGTCTGCTCGCGGCGCGCGCCGATCTCGGCCATTCGGGCCTGAACCGCGTCTGGCGCATCCGGCTGACCCTCGAACGTGGCTTCCACCCAGATGATGTCAGCCGGCGCCTCGCTGTGGCGGTAGCTGTAGCCGAAGTCCGCCCGGGCCAGCTCACGTCGCGCGCCAGCGCGATCATAGCCCCAGGCGGAGACCAGCACGTCGCGGGTCTCCACACCGTAGCACCCGGCGTTCATGGTCAGCGCCCCGCCGATCGTGCCCGGGATGCCGGCGTAGAACTCCAGTCCGCCGATCCCGGCCTGCGCCGCCGCCCGGGCCACCGCGGAATCCAGCGCCGCCGCCCCGGCGGTGACCCGCTGGCCCTCGGTCTCGACCCCGGCGAAGGCGCGCCCGGCCAGCCGGATCGTCACGCCGTCCACCCCGCCATCGCGCACGATCACGTTGGAGCCGACGCCCAGTACCGTGACCGGCACGCTGGCCGGCAGGGCCTTCAGGAACTCCGCGAGATCCTGGTGATCCGCCGGGAGGAACAGCACCTCCGCCGCCCCGCCCACCCGGAACCAGGTGAACGGCCCCAGCGGTTCGTCGGGCAGCAGCCGGCCCCGCGCGGGCGGCAGGTGGATCACGCCGCCTGGCCCAGGGCGTCCAGCTCGCCCGGCAGCGCATAGGACCAGCCGGTGATGTCCCCGGCGCCCAGCAGCACCACCAGGTCTCCGGGGCTCGCCTCGTCCCGCACGAGGCCCGCCAGGTCCGCCGGCGTGTCCAGCGCCAGCACCCGGCGGTGGCCGTAGCGGCGAAGGCCCGACACCAGGGCGTCGCGGCTGGCCCCCTCGATCGGCGCTTCGCCCGCGGCATAGACGTCGGCGACGATCACCGTGTCGGCGTCGTTGAAGCAGTGGCAGAACTCATCGAACAGGTCCCGCAGCCGGGTGTAGCGGTGCGGCTGCACCACGGCGATCACCTTGCCGCCGGTCACCGCCCGGGCCGCCTTCAGCACAGCGGAAATCTCCACCGGATGATGGCCGTAGTCGTCGATCACGCGGACGCCGTTCGCCACCCCGGTGGTGGTGAACCGCCGCCGCACGCCGCCGAACTCGGCCAGCCCCTTGCGGATCGCCGCCTCGTCCAGGCCCAGTTCGCGGGCCACGGCCACCGCCGCCAGCGAGTTCAGCACATTGTGGTGGCCCGCCATCGGCAGGTGCAGGTTCGCGTACCGGAACGGCTCGCCGTCGCGGGGCCGCAGCACCACGTCGAAGTGCGCACCGTCCGGACCCATGGCGATGTTCTCCGCCCGCACCTCGGCCTGCGGATTGACCCCATAGGTGACCAGCCGGCGGTTCTCGACGCGGGCCGCCATGGCCTGGACCTCGGGATGGTCGGTGCAGACCGCCGCGAAGCCGTAGAACGGGATGTTCTCCACGAAGTCGCGGAAGGCGCGCTTCACGGCCTCAAAGTCCCCGTAGTGGTCCAGGTGCTCGGGATCGATGTTGGTGACCACCGCGCAGGTGGACTTCAGCTTCAGGAAGGTGCCGTCGCTCTCGTCGGCCTCGACCACGATCCAGTCGCCGGTCCCCACCTTCGCATTGGTGCCATAGGCGTTGATGATCCCGCCGTTGACCACTGTCGGGTCCAGGCCCCCGGCGTCCAGCAGCGAGGCGATGATCGAGGTGGTGGTGGTCTTGCCGTGCGTGCCGCCCACCGCCACCGAGAACTGCAGCCGCATGATCTCGGCCAGCATCTCCGCGCGCCGCACCAGCGGCAGGCGCCGCTCTCGCGCGGCCACCATCTCCGGATTGTCGGCGTTCACCGCCGTGGAATAGACCACCGCATAGGCGCCCTCCACGTGACTGGGATCGTGGCCGATGAAGATCTTCGCGCCCAGCTTCTGCAGCCGCTCGGTGTTGGCGCCGGCCTTGGCGTCGGAGCCCTGCACGGCGTAGCCGGTGCGCATCATGATCTCGGCGATGCCGCTCATGCCGATGCCGCCGATGCCGATGAAGTGCACGGGGCCGATCTCGAAGGGCACGGGGCGTCGGGTCATGCCCTGGTGCTAGCCCATTCGCGCCGATCGCGGAATATGCGAACGCCGCCGGGCTTGTGGCCCGGCGGCGTCGCGGAGATCGGTGGTGAGGCCGGTCGTCAGGCGATCACGCTCCGGCGGCGGCGGAGCGCCAGGCCGGTGAAGCCGAACCCGCCGATCAGCAGGGCCCACGTCGCCGGTTCCGGCACGGCGCGGAAGGCGTCGGCGGTGTCGAAGATCGCGCCCTCATGACCGTTGACGGCGAATTTGAAGTTGTAGCCGATGGCGTCGAAGTAGGCGAAGTCGGCGCCGGTGACCTTGTCGAACTGGCCGAACGAGACGGCCGGATCCATGATCCCGATCGGGTCCATGCCGGGCTTCTTGCGCTTCCAGTGCGAGGCCTGCCAGGTGTCGCCGTTGTCCTGGCCGGTCGAGAGCGCGCCGATGCAACTGGCCCCGCCGTCCACCGAGAAGCAGGACTCCGTGCCGGGCTTCCAGACCAGCTCGGCGCCGCTGCCCACGTCGGCATAGCGGAACAGGTCGCCGGTCAGGCCCCAGTAGTCGTCGTTGACCGGATAGTTCTTGCAGGCGACCGGGTTGGCCGCCGAACCGCAGTTGAAGTTGCGGAACTCGCCGTGCGGCAGGCCCAGCACGTCATAGTCGTCGACGCCGCTGACGAAGCCCAGCGCATGGCCGATCTCGTGGATGGCGACGCCGATGAAGTCGATGCCGTCGGCGTCGATGCCGTCGGTCGGGTTGAAGTCGAACTTGAAGTCCGAGCTGAAGGTGATGTCGCCGTCGATCACCGACTGGTCGGTCTCGAGGCCCAGCGCCTTCAGGTTGGCGCTGTTGGCGGCCATCAGGACGTTGTTGGTGCTGCCGTCGTCGTCGTGGACGAAGGTCGAGTTGTCGATGCCGAAGCCGACGCCGCCCGCGGTGACACCCGTGTAGCCCGGGGTGACCATGGCGATGCCGTCGACGCCGGCGAACTGGCTGGCGTGCAGCGGCGCCAGGCTGGCGACCGCGCTGGCGTCCAGCGCCGACGCGGCATTGGCCGCCAGGCCGGCGTACAGGTCCTGCGTCAGGATCAGTTCACGCGTGCTGCCCGTGCTGCCGAGGATATTCGGACCCAGCGACCCGAAGCCGACGTTGAGCTGCAGCGTCATGTTGTTGGTGATCTTGCTGGCCCAGAAATTGGCCGCCGCGGTGAAGCCGCGATAGGCCGCCGTACCCACCTCGACGCCGCCGGTGTTGTGCAGTTCGAACGTCGCCGCGCCCGCCGACGCCGCCGCCGCTGTCGCCAGACCGGCCAGCGTCGACGCGAGCAGGAGCGCCCGCAAAGACCCAAGTTTTAACCCCATCCGTAAGCCCTCCCACAAAACACGAGCGCAAAACCCCTGATGCGCTCTCCACTTCTAGTTGAAAACTCACCCGGCTGTTCACCAAGCGCAAGCAAGATTCGTCAACTGGTAACCATGTTTCGCCAATTTTCCACCTGATTTGCCGTGCCTCGGGTAGACTATTGCGAACCGGCACCCGCGTCAGTTGAGTTATTCACCTCTCAGGGGATCGCCGCCGGTCGGGTTCCTGGAAGACCCTCGCCGCGAGCCGTCGCCTCGACCACATCGGCCAGCCGCTCGGCGGCGTCGGGAATCGCCACGGAGCGCGCCGCGGCCGCCATCCGCCCCAGGCGCGCGGGGTTGTTCAGCAGGGTGGCCAGCGCCGTGGCCAGCGACTCCACGGTGAGTTGCGCCTCGCGGGCGATCTCGGCCCCGCCGACGTCGGCCAGCAGCTTGGCGTTCTGGCCCTGGTCGTCGTCGATGGCGATCGCCAGCGGCACCAGGATCGACGGCTTCCCGGCCACCGCGAACTCGCAGACCGTGCCGGCCCCGGCCCGGCCGATCACCAGGTGAGCGTCGCGCAGGCGGCTGGCGATATCGCGGAAGAACGGCGCGATCTCGGCGTCGACCAGGGCGTCGCGATAGACCCGGCGCGCCGTGCTCATGGATTCGGCGCGCGTCTGCTGCTGGACGATCAGCCGCTTCCGGAGGTCCTCCGGCAGCGCCTTGATCGCCTCCGGCACCAGCTCGGACAGCAGGCGCGCGCCCTGGCTGCCGCCGGTGACCAGCAGCCTGAGCGGGCCATTGGGCTCCGGCGGAATATAGGGCAGGTCGGCCAGCGCCCGGATCTGCGGCCGCACTGGATTGCCGACCACCGTGGCGCGGCCAACCACCTGCGGCGGGGCCTTCTTCAGGGTCGGAAACGCGCAGGCGACGGTCTTCACGTGGGAGGCCAGCATGCGGTTGGCCCGGCCCATCACCGCGTTCTGCTCGTGGATCACGGTCGGTCGGCCGTCCATCACCGCCGCCACCAGCGCCGGCGCCGAGGGATAGCCCCCGAAGCCCACCACCACGTTGGGCCCGATCTCGCGGAACAGGGCGCGCGCCTGCAGGGCCCCGCGCAGCACCGCGAACCCGGCGCGCATCATGCCGATGGGATCGCCGGGCCGGTAGGTCGCCGCCGACAGGCCGATGCGCCGCTCGGCCGGGAAATCCTGGGCCAGGCCCGCGACCCGCTCGTCGGAGGCCAGCACGATCCCCCACCCGCGCGCGATCAACGCCTCGGAGAGCGCCTGGGCGGGGAACAGGTGGCCCCCGGTCCCTCCGGCGGCGACGACGGCGATCTTGCGCATGAGCCGGCGGCCTTAGGCGAACTCGCCGGCCTTGGCGAGGCCTTCGTTGGCGGCGTAGGCCCCCGGCCGCCGCCGGGTCAGCGCCAGCGCCAGGCCCAGCGTCAGCCCCATCGCCAGCATCGACGACCCGCCATAGGAGATGAACGGCAGGGTCATGCCCTTGGTCGGGATCAGGTCCAGGTTGACTGCCAGGTTGATGATCGCCTGCTGGCCGACCAGCACGAACAGCGCCGCGGCCGCCACCTGCTCGAAGGGATCGCTCAGCTTCATCGCCCGCTGCAGGCCGCGGATCACCACGAAGGCGAACAGCGAGATCACCAGCAGCAGGAACACCAGGCCATATTCCTCCGCCCCCACCGAGGCGATGAAGTCGGTGTGCAGGTCGGGCACGTGGCGCTTCATCACCCCCTCGCCGGGGCCTCGTCCGAACAGCCCGCCGGCCGCCTGGGCCACCGCGGCGGCATCCACCTGGTGGGTGTCGGCCTTGTCGGGCGAGAAGAACCGATCCACCCGGCTCTGCACGTGCGGGAACAGGAAATAGGTCGAGCCCAGGCCGGTCAGCGCCGTGGCGCCCAGCAGCATCACCCACGACATCGGCACCCCGGCCATCCAGAACGCCGCCCCGAACGCCACGGTGATCAGCACCGTCTGCCCCACGTCTGGCTGGATCAGCAACAGCCCCACCGACAGCGCATAGAGCGCGAACGCGATGGAGACCCCGGGCACCCCCTGGCCCTTCTGCCCCTCGGCGAACATCCAGGCGACCAGGATCACCAGGGCCGGCTTCATGAACTCCGACGGCTGGAAGGTGAAGCCGCCGAACTCCAGCCACCGCGTCGCCCCCTTGGCGTTGTGGCCCAGGAACGGCAGGGCGATCATCACCGCGATCGCCGCCGCCCAGATGAAGAAGGCCGCCCGCCGCGTGCCCTTCACGTCCAGCATCGACGTCGAGATCAGGATCACCACCGCCCCCGCGGCGAACACGCACTGGCGCACCGCGAAGTGAAAGGGGTCGCCGATGTTCATCCGCCCCGCCGCCGCCGGGCTGGAGGCGAACGACATGATCACGCCGATGGCGATCAGCAGGCCGACCACCCCCAGCATCCAGCGGTCGACGGTCCACCACCACACCCCGATCGAAGAGCGGTCGGAGCGCGGGAAGGCGTGAGCATTGCTGCCATGGCTATGATTGGCGGCGGTCATGCGGCCCCTCTCTTGCTGGCGACCGGACCGCTTGCGCGGCCGGCGGCGATGGCTTGCACGGCCGCGCGGAAGGCGTCGCCCCGCACCTCGAAATCCGGAAACTGGTCGAACGACGCGCAGGCCGGCGACAGCAGAACGATCGCGTTCTGGCCCGTCGCGGCGGCGTCGGCGAAAGCGGCCCGGGCGGCGGCCTCAATGGTCCCGCATTCGGCCGTGACGGCCTTGCCGGCCAGGGTCTCGGCGAACGCGGCCGACGCCTCGCCGATCAGATAGGCCTTGATCACCCGCGGGAAAAGGTCGGCCAGGTCGTCGATGCCGCCGGTCTTGGGCTGGCCGCCGGCGATCCAGTAGACCTTGGGATAGCTCTGCAGCGCCTGGCGCGCGGCGTCGGCGTTGGTGGCCTTGCTGTCGTTGATGAACCTGACCTTGCCGATGACGCCCACGGTCTCCATCCGGTGCGCCAGGCCCGGGAAGCTCAGCAGGGCGCGGCCGATCTGGTCCTTCGGAATGCCCAGGCCCTTGCACGCCGCATAGGCCGCCGCCGCGTTCTGCCAGTTGTGCCGGCCGGGCAGCGAGCGGGCCCGCTTCAGGTCGGCCACCTCGAAGGTGCGTTCGCCCGTGGCGTCGTAGAGCAGGCCGTCCAGGGCGTAGACGCCGCGCCCGATCGCCTTGTTGGCCGAGATCGGCACGATGGTGCGCTTGTTGGCCGCGGTGATCTCGGTGCAGATGCGGCCGCCCCAGGCGTCGTCGATGCCGATCACCGCAGTGTCGCCCTTGCCCTGATTCATCAGGATGCGCCGCTTGGCCGCCACATAGCCGGCCATGTCGCCATGCCGCTCCAGGTGGTCGGGCGAGATGTTGAGGATCACGCTGACGTCGGGCTTCAGGCTCGAGGTCAGGTCCAGCTGGTAGGATGACAGCTCCAGGACGTAGACCGCCCCGCCGTGCATGTCCTCCAGCCCCAGCACGCCATAGCCGATGTTGCCGCCGATGCGGACGTCGCGACCGGCCTCGGCGCAGATGTGGCCGATCAGCGCCGTGGTGGTGGACTTGCCGTTGGTGCCGGTGATGGCGACGATGCGCGGCCGCCGGTGCTCGGTCGCCGCATTCACGGTGCGCGCGAACAGCTCGATGTCGCCGAGGATCTCGACGCCCGCCGCCTTGGCCTTGGCCACCGTCCAGTGCGGCGTCGGGTGGGTCAGCGGCACGCCCGGCGAGAGCATCAGGGCGGCGAACTCCGACCAGTCGGCAGAGGTCAGGTCGGTGACCGCGAAGCCCTCGGCCACGGCGGCGTCGCGGGTCGCGGCCTTGTCGTCCCACAGCGCCACCCTCGCCCCGCCGGCCGCCAGGGCGCGCGCTGCGGCCAGCCCGGTGCGGGCCAGGCCGAACACGGCGACCGTCTTGCCCTCGAAGCCGCGGACCGGGATCATGAGGCGGACGCCATCCTCCCTACCGCAGCTTCAGGGTGGCGAGGCCGACCAGGGCCAGCATGATCGAGACGATCCAGAACCGGATCACCACGGTCGACTCCGACCAGCCCAGCTTCTCGAAGTGGTGGTGGATCGGCGCCATCAGGAAGATCCGCCGCCCGGTGCGCTTGAACCAGGCCACCTGGATGACCACCGACAGCAGCTCGGCCACGAACAGGCCGCCGATCATCGCCAGCACGATCTCGTGGCGCGTGGCCACCGCGATGGTCCCCACGGCCCCACCCAGGGCGAGGGAGCCGGTATCACCCATGAAGATCTTGGCCGGCGGGGCGTTGTACCAGAGGAACCCCAGCCCCGAACCGATCAGCGCCCCGCAGAACACCGCCAGCTCGCCAACCCCGGGCACGAAGTGCAGCTGCAGATAGTTGGCGAACACATAGTTGCCGACCAGGTAGGCGATCAGTCCATAGGCCGCGGTGGCGATCATCACCGGCACTGTCGCCAGCCCGTCCAGGCCGTCGGTGAAATTCACCGCATTGGCCGCGCCGACGATGATGAAGGCCCCGAACAGCAGGTAGAACCAGTGCAGGTTGATCAGCCACTGCTTGAAGATCGGGAAGGTCACCGCGGTGAGCAGTTCCGGGCTCTCCGGCGGCTTGGCGGCGAACACCACGATCAGCGTCACCGCGGCCATGGCGATGGCGGCCTCCAGGCCCAGCCGGACCCGGCCCGATATCCCCGCCGTCGTCTGCTTGGTGACCTTCGAATAGTCGTCGAGGAAGCCCAGCAGGCCATAGCCGGCGGTCACCAGCATCACCGCCCAGACATAGACGTTGGTCAGGTCCGCCCACAGCAGGGTGCCGCAGAACAGCCCCGCCAGGATCATCACCCCGCCCATGGTCGGCGTGCCGGCCTTCTCGATGATGTGGCGCTCGATGCCCTCGGCGCGGATCGGCTGGCCCTTGCCCTGCCTGACCTTCATCCAACGGATGAACCGCGAGCCCAGCGCCACCACCACCACCTGGGCGGTGAAGATCGCCAGGCCGGTGCGGAAGGTCTGGTACTTCAGCAGGTTCAGGATCGGCACATAGTGGGTCGAGGCGAACTGCAGGTAGAGCCAATAGAACATCAGCCGGCCTCCCCGGTCGGGTCGCCCAGGGTCGAAAGCGCGCGGGCGACAAGCCCGGCCTTCGACCCGTTCGACCCCTTCACCATCACCACGTCGCCGGCCTCGATGGCCTGGGCGAGCTTTGGCGCGAGAGCCTCGGCGGTCTGGGCGTAGCCGCCGCGCCGAGTCGGCGGAAGGGCGTCCCAGAGCGATTTCATCGCTGGACCGGCGCAGAAGACGAGGTCAATCGACGCAGCCTCCAGCGGGGCAGCGAGACCGGCGTGGAAGGCGGCCTCGTCGGGGCCGAGTTCGAGCATGTCCGTGAGCGCTACGATCCGCCGGCCAGCCACCTTCCGCGCGCCCAGCGTGGCGATGGCCGACGCCATCGACACCGGATTGGCGTTGTAGCTCTCGTCGATCAGCGTGAACGCGCCGGCCTTGAGCGCGACCGCCGTCTCGGCCCCGCGGCCTGCGAGCGGCTCGAACGATCCGAGCGCGGCCAGCCCGTCGGACAGGCCGACGTCCAGCGCCTCCAGCATCAGCAGCACGGCCAGGCTGTTCAGCCCCCAATGCAGGCCGGTCTGGAGGAGCGGGAAGTCGAGCGCCTGGCCATGCAGGCGCGCCTGCACCACGGCATGGCCATGATCCGCCTGGAAATCGATGAGGCGGGCGTCACAATCCTCCGCGCGGCCGAAGGTGCGGAGGGTCGCGCCGGCCTTCAGGGCCTCGGCTTGCAGCAGGTCGAACCATCTGTTGTCGGCATTGAGCACGGCGACGCCGCCCGCCTCGAGCCCCTCGAAGATCTCCGCCTTGGCGCGGGCCACGCCGATCTCGCCATCGGCGAAGCCCTCGGTGTGTACGGGGCCCACGGTGGTCACCACCACGGCGTGCGGCCGGACCATCTTGGTCAGCGGCCGGATCTCGTCGGCATGGTTCATACCGATCTCGAACACCGCGCGCTCGGTCCCAGCCGGCATCCGCGCCAGGGTCAGCGGGACGCCGATGTGATTGTTGTAGGACTTCACCGACGAATGCGCCGGCCCCGCCAGGGTCAGCCCCGCCATGATCGCCTGGGTGACGCTGGTCTTTCCGACCGAGCCGGTGACGGCGCCGCGCCGCGCTTGCGCTGCACGAGTCCGTGCGGCCACGCCCAGTTGCTCCAGCGCCGCCAGCGTGTCGGCCACCTTCACGCCGGGGCCCGCCACATCCTGCGACACCAGCGCTCCGGCCGCGCCCTTGCCCATCGCCGTCTGCACGAACTCATGGCCGTCGCGCACGCCGGCCAGCGCCACGAACAGGTCGCCCGGTTCGAGGGTGCGGGTGTCGATGGAGACGCCGGTGGCGGAGAACCGTCCACCTTCAACCCCGCCCGTCGCCCTCGCGATTTCTTCCGAGGTCCAGAGCGGGTCAGCCATGGACAAGCTCCAGGGCCTTGGCGGTCTCCTCCACGTCGTCGAAGGGGTGGACGGTGTCGCCGACGATCTGACCCTGCTCATGGCCCTTGCCGGCCACCACCAGGATGTCGCCGTCGTTGAGCATGGCCACCGCCGTGCGGATCGCCTCGCGCCGATCACCGATCTCCCGGGCTGCCTTGGCGCCGACCAGCACCTCGGCGCGGATCGCGGCGGGAACCTCCGAGCGCGGATTGTCGTCGGTGACGATGGCAACGTCCGCCAGCGCCGAGGCGACCTGGCCCATCAGCGGCCGCTTGCCGCGGTCGCGGTCGCCGCCGGCCCCGAACACCACCACCAGCCGGCCCCGCGTGTGCGGCCGCAGGGCCTCCAGCACGGTCGCCAGCCCGTCCGGGGTATGGGCGTAGTCCACATAGGCCTCGCCGCCGCGCGGCCCGGCGCCCACCCGCTGCATCCGCCCCGGCGCGCCCTGCAGCGTCTCGAGGCCGGCGAACACCGCCTCCAGCCCCATCCCCGCCGCGCGGCACAGCCCCGCCGCGATCAGGGCGTTGGAGGCCTGGAAGCCGCCGGCCAGCGGCAGGCGCACCTCGTGGATCGCTCCCTCCGCCCGGATCGTCAGGCGCTGGCCCTCCGGCAGCAGGACACGTTCCAGCAGCCGGAGGGCCTGGCCGGTCTCACCCACGCTCATCACCCGCTGCCCCGAGACGACCGACGCCGCCGCGAAAAACGGGAACGCCTCGGAATCGGCGTTCAGGACCGCCGTCGCGCCGCGCGGCATCAGCTGTTCGAACAGCCGGAGCTTCGCGCCACGGTAGCTCTCCATGGTCCCGTGATAGTCGAGGTGATCCTGGGTCAGGTTCAGATAGCCGGCCGCCGTCAGCCGCACGCCATCCAGCCGGCGCTGGTCGATGCCGTGCGACGAGGCCTCCATGGCGAAATGGGTGACGCCCAGCTGGGTCATCCGCATCAAGAGCTCGGCCACATCGCCCGCGTCCGGCGTGGTCAGGCCTGGCGGGGTCAGCTGCTGGTGCGTCCGGTCCGGCCGCGAGACCGTCACGCCCAGGGTGCCCATGCTGGCCGATACGTGGCCGGCGCCGGCGAAGATCTGGCGGCAGAAGTTGGCCACCGAGGTCTTGCCGTTGGTGCCGGTCACCGCCACGCAGACCTGCGGCTGGCGGCCCCAGAAGTTGGCGGCGGCCAGGGCGTAGCCGCGGCGCGGATCGCGGCAGATCACGGTCGGCACGGCGAGGTTCAGGTCCTGGTCGGCGATCACCGCCGCCGCGCCGGCCTCGACCGCCTTGGCCGCGAACGCCGCGCCGTCGGCCCGCGAGCCCGGCAGGGCGGCGAACAGGAAGCCCGGCTTCACCTTGCGGCTGTCGGCGGTGACCCCGGTGATCTCCGGATCGACCGGCAGATCGCGCCGCACCAGCTTGGTCAGGCGAAGGCTCATCGCTCCTCGCTGACGTCGGCTTCGGCCGGCTGCTCGACGGGGATCATCTGGGTCCCGGTCGCGTGGCGGCGCAGGCCCAGGAACGGCGCGATACGCTCGATCACCCGCCCGGCGGCGGGCGCGGCGGCGATGCCGCCGGTGGGATCGACGCCCAGGTGGCCCCGCTGCGGCTCGTCCAGCAGGATCAGCACGAAGTAGCGCTTGGTCTGCGGGCCGCCCGTCGTCGGGAACACCGCGGCGAACGACGAGACTTGCTTGGTGTGGCTGTAGGCGCGCGCGGCCGGATCCCACTTGTCGCCGGTGCCGGTCTTGCCGCCCACGAACAGTCCTTCGATGTTGGCCGACTTGCCGCTGCCGCCGGTGACGTTGGCGCGCATGATCGACAGCATCTGCATCGAGGTCTTCTGCGACACCACCTGGGTCCCCGCGACCTTGGCGTCCGGGGCCAGCTTGTGGATGGTCAGCGGGATCGACTGGCCGCCGTTCAGCAGCGCGATCATCGCCCGGGTCACCGCCAGCGGCGTCACATTGATCCCGTGGCCGAACGAGGTGGAGGCCACCGCGTCCTCGTTCCACACCTTGGGCGTCAGCGGCCGGCGGGTCTCGATCAGCTCGATCTTGGCCGGCGTGGTCAGGCCCAGGCGGTTGAAATAGTCGCTGAGCCGCGCCGGCCCGATACTCTCCGCCAGCCGCGCGGTGCCGATATTCGACGAGTGCTGGAACACCTCGACCAGGGTCAGGATGGCGTGGGTGGCGTGATAGTCGTGGATGGTGCGGTAGCCCATCTGGAACGGATGGGTGGCGTCGAAGGTGCTCTCCGGCGTCGCCACCCCGGTGTCCAGGCCGATGGCCACCGTGAACGCCTTGAAGGTCGAGCCCATCTCGTAGATCGAGTTGGCCGCGCGGTCGGTCTGGGCGTCGATGCTGGACTTGCCGGGGCGGTTCGGATCGAACACCGGCCAGCTGGCCAGGCCCAGGATCTCGCCGGTGTGCACGTCGGCCACCACGCCCACCGCGCCCTTGGGCCTGAACTCGGCCACGGCCTTCCACAGCTCGTTCTCCAGCGCGCCCTGCACCCGCAGGTCGATGGAGAGCGGGATCGGCTGCTGGCCGCCGGCGGCGGCGCGGATGTCCTCGTTGAACGCCGCCTCGGCGCCCGAGATGCCCTCGCCGCCGGCGTCGGAGAAGCCGATGATGTGCGCCGCGGTCGGGCCCAGCGGATAGGTGCGGTGCTGCTCGGGCTCGAAGGTCACGCCGGGCAGGCCCAGGTCGTTGACCTTGGCGCGTTCCTCCGGCGTCAGGGCGCCGATCAGGAACACGCGGCGGCTGCCGCGCAGCGCCCGCTCCAGCCGCTGCGGGTCCAGGTCAGGCATCGTCGCCTGCAGGTCACGGCGCGTCTCGGCCTGGTCCCAGATCTCGCGCGGATCGATGTAGAGGCCGTAGTGCAGCAGGTCGGCGGCCAGCATCTTGCCGTTGCGGTCCACCAGGTCGGCCCGCGCGCCGCCGATCGCCACCGCCGCCTCACCCGAGTTCAGGGCGTCGGAGAACAGGGTCGCCCGCGTCGCACCCACCGCCAGGCCCAGGAAGCCCAGCGAGAACAGCACCAGGACGAAGAAGATGCGCAGGCGGGTATCGTCCTCCGCGCGGCCGGAGGCGCGGGCCCGCTCGAACGCCCGCTCCAGGTCCCACATCCGGTCGCGTAGCCAGCGCGGCAGGCCGAAACGGTCGAAGCTGTGCTGGCCCAGGCTCATGGCTTGATCTCGGGCCTGGCCTCGGCCAGTCGCACGGGGGCGCTGGCGGCCGGCGGGGGCGGGGGCACGCCCGGTACCGAGCCGGCCCCGTCCACCAGGGCGGCGACGGCGGACGGCGCGACGGCCTTCTGCGGGGGGCCGTTGCGGGCGATCACAGCCAACTGGTCCAAGCTGGCCTCGTTCTTCGCCGAGACCGGCTTCAGGCCCAGGTAGGCCACCGACAGCCGCTCGATGCGGCCCGGCTGTTCCAGGTGCGCCACCTCCGCCTCGAGCAGGCGGATGCGGGCCTTTTCGCCGTCGATCTGGCGTTCCGCCGCGGCGATATCGGCCCGCTCGCGCCCGGCGAAGGTCTTGGCCAGGTAGACGCCCAGGATGATGGTCACCAGCACGCCCACGCCCACCAGGTCGAGCAGCCGGAAACCACGGATCCGGTGGGTGAACGGGTTCATGCCGCCGCCATCCACACGGGCGCCTCGGTGCGCACGGCGGCCCGCAGCTTGGCCGAGCGGGCCCGCGGGTTGGCCTTGATCTCCGCCTCGGACGGCGACTGGGCGCCGTTGAACAGCAGCCGGAAGCTGGGCTCCGCGCCCTTGGCCAGCGGCGGCGCGTGGCGCGACCCGGCCGGGGTGCGGCCGGCGCGGACGCTGAGGAAGCCCTTCACGATCCGGTCCTCCAGCGAGTGGAAGGTGACCACGCACAGCCGCCCGCCGGCCTTCAGCGTCCGCTCGGCGGCGACCAGCCCGGCCTCCAGCTCGGAGAGCTCCTCGTTCACGGCGATCCGCAGGCCCTGGAAGGTGCGGGTCGCCGGATGGATCTTGGCGCCGCGCCGGCCGCCCAGCGCGCGCTCGACATAGTCGGCCAGTTCCAGGGTGCGCGTGAACGGCTGCTCAGCGCGCCGCTTGGCGATCGCTTTCGCGATGTGCCGGCTCTGCCGCTCCTCGCCATAGACGAAGATGATCCGCGCCAACTCCATCGGCTCCAGGGTGTTGACCAGGTCGGCGGCCGTGGGCCCGTCGGCGCCCATGCGCATGTCCAGCGGCCCGTCGTGCATGAACGAGAAGCCACGCTCGGCCTCGTCGATCTGCATCGAGCTGACGCCGAGGTCGAGGGCCACGCCATCGGCGTGACCCTCGCCCAGCACCGCGTCCATTTCCGAGAATCTCGCCTCGACCAGGCTGAAACGATCTTCCGGAAATCCCGCAGCGAAGCGACGCACCGTAGGGTCGCGGTCAAACGCCACCACCTTCGCGCCCGTCGCCAGAATGGCGCGGGTGTAGCCCCCCGCGCCGAAAGTCCCGTCGACCACGGTGTCACCCGGGCCTACGGCAAGGTTCTCGATCACGTCGCCCAGCAGGACGGAGACGTGGCTGGCGCTCATCCGGCGCCTCCAAGCTTGGCGAGCCGCTGCGCGTTGCGCATGTTGGCCAGGCCGGTCTTGGCGAATTCGAGGTCGGGCTGTTCGAGGGCAAGGTAGTCGTCTCGCTCCCAGATCTCGAAGCGGTCCCGCAGACCCACCACGGCGACCCAGTCCTTCATCCCGAAGCGGTTGCAGAACGCCTCGGGCAGGGTGATCCGCCCGGCCGGGTCGAATTGCAGCTGCTGCATCTTGCCGAACACATTACGCTCGATGGAGTCGCGCAGGTCGTCGCCGAACTCCAGGTCGTCGGCCATCTTGGCATAGCGGTCGAACAGCGCCTGGCCGCCGCCTTCGATGCATTTCGAGCGGATCGACGGAAACACGAACAGGCCGTCCCCCGGGCCCGAGAGCGTGGCGCGGTAATCCTGCGGCAGAACGATCCGCCGCTTCCCGTCCAACTGCTTCTCAAAGGTCGAGAGGAACATTTCCTCCGGTAGCCCCCAGCATCGTCAACCCCTTAGCCGGCGCCCCGAACCCGCCGCTTTGGCTGACAATGACAAATGGGTTAACATGGGATTTAGCGGGTTTCAATGACACTGAATGCCACAGAGGGCGATTTTACAGCTGGTTTCTGGGCCGCGGTTGTTAAGGCCCCACCCGCTTATCCACAGAACATACTTGGAACGAATAGTTAACAGGGCCGTTTGCGCCCTTCCTCATCGATGGAGGCGGGCCAAGCGCTGAGGGCCTTGAGATGGATCAGACGGCCTGTAAGCCGGGTTCTGTGCCGCCCCCTTGCGGGGACGCGGCGGCCATTCCTCTGGACCGATCCTCGCGGACCGGTTCTCGCGACCTACCCGGAGCCCTCAGGCCGGCGACGGCCCTACCGAATTGCTTCGGCGCGGGATCCCTATTCGGTCTTGCTCCTGGCGGGGCTTGCCATGCGGTCCCTGTTACCAGCGACCCGGTGCGCTCTTACCGCACCCTTTCACCCTTACCCTCCGAAGCCCGAGGGCGAAGGAGGGCGGTCTGCTCTCTGTGGCGCTATCCCTAGGGTTACCCCCGGTGGGCGTTACCCACCGCCATGTCGTCGTGGAGCCCGGACTTTCCTCGAGCTTTCGCCCGCGACCGCCCGGCCGTCTGATCCGCGGGGATCAGTGATCGCCTGTCGGGACCGGGTCAAGCGAGCGCAACCCTGCGGTCTCGATAATACAACATATAGGTGTTACGAAACACCTATAGAGAGAGTTGGGCGCTGGAGGGGCGACCCCACAGCTTCATCAGGAGGTCTTATGCGATCCGCGATATGGACTTTGACGCTTGGCATTGCCGTGAGCGCCACCGCCACGGGGGCGTCGGCAGCCACCTTCTTCTTCAACACCGGCGGCCCGGACGGCCGGCTGGCGGCGCTCTCCCGACCCGGCAGCACCGGCGCCATCGAGACCGAGACGGCCGACGACTTCGTGCTCGACCACACCACGCAACTGACCTCGGCCACCTTCACCGGCCTCCTGCCGAGCGGTGCGGCGCTGACGGACATCAAGAACGTGGTGGTCGAAATCTACCGGGTCTTCCCGAAGGACTCGACCTCCCCGCCGTCCGGTAGTGTCCCCACCCGCGTCAACTCGCCGTCGGATGTGGCGTTCGACAGCCGTGACGCAGGGTCCGGCGACATCACCTTCACACCCGGCCTCATCAACCCGAGCTTCACCGCCGCGAACTCGGTCGTGAACGGTATCCATCCTTCGCCGGGAGAGTTCACCGGCGGCGAAGGCGCGGTCGCCGGCGAGGAGGTCACGTTCAATATCCTGTTCAGCAAGCCCTTTTTCCTGGGGGCCGATCACTACTTCTTCGTGCCGCAGGTCGAACTTGGCCACGGGAACTTCCTGTGGCTGTCGGCGCCGAAGCCCATCGTCGCGCCCGGCACGCCCTTCGCCCCGGACCTGCAGGCCTGGATCCGCAACGAGAACCTGGCCCCGGACTGGCTCAGGATCGGGACCGACATCACCCACCAGGGCCCGTTCAACATGGCCTTCAGCCTGGTCGGCGCCACCGTGCCCGAACCCGCGTCGTGGGCGCTGATGCTGGCCGGCTTCGGTCTGGCCGGCGCGGCGCTCAGGACCCGGCGCCGCATCGCCTGACCCTGCGAGGCGCCGGCCGGCTCACGGGCCGGCCGGCGCTGCTCAGGCCGCCAGCCGCAGCAACGCGATCAGCCGCGCGCGGGTCTCCCCGTCGGCGATCCCGTCCACCTGCTGCGGCCGCCAGTGCCGCTGGAAGGCGCGCACCACCGCGGTGGTCTCCGCCTCGAACCGCCCCGATGGCGGCAGGTCGTAGCCCAGGCGCGTGAATCCCGCCTGCAGCGCGAAGACCGCCGCGCCCGTCTCCCCCTCGCCCACCGGCAGGCCCGGCGCGGCGGCCGGCTCGACCCACAGGCCGTGGCCGGCTTGCGCCAGCCGTTTCCACGGGAACAGCTCGCCCGGATCGTCCTTGCGGGCCGGCGCGACGTCGGAGTGGCCGACGATGTCGCGGTCCTCGATGCTCCAGCGGGTACGGATGTCCGCCACCAGCGCCGTCACCGCCTCAACCTGCGCGTCCGGGAACGGCCGGTAGCCGAACTCGTGGCCCGGATTGACGATCTCGACGCCGATCGACTCGCCGTTCAGGTTCCGCCGCCCGCGCCAGTAGGAGACGCCGGCGTGCCAGGCCCGCCGTTCCTCGGCCACTAAGCGGAACACCCGCCCGTCCTCCTCGACCAGATAGTGCGACGAGACCTTGGCCGCCGGGTCGCGCAGCCGGTCCAGCGCCTCGGCCCCCGTCGGCATGCCGGTATAGTGCAGCACCAGCACGCTGGGCGTCGCCGTGCGCGCGTCGAAATTCGGCGAGGGCGCCTCGATCGGGATCATCGGGCCCGGTTCCGCATCGCCAGCAGCATCGACATCACCTGGTTTCTCCGCAGCGCGATGATCAGCACCCCGGCCAGGGCCAGCGCACTGCCGATCACCAGGCGCGGACCGAACGGGTCGTGCAGCACCGTCACGCCGAGCACGATTGTGGCCAGCGGCGTCACCAGGATCAACGCCGAGACCAGGTTCGCCTCATACTTCTGCAGCAGGGTGACATAGACCGTGTGCGCGCCCAGCGAGACCACGACGGCCGAGAACACTACCGCCGCCACGAACGGCCAGCCCGCGCCGATGGCGATCTTCACCTGCCCGGGCTCCAGCCACGCCGACAGCGCCAGCATCGGGAACACCGATACCCACCCCACCCAGGCCTGGAAGGTGATCGGCCGCAGGCCCTCGATCTTCTTGGTCAGGATGACGCCCACCGCCGACATCAGCGTCGCGGCCGCCACCAGCATCAGGCCTGTGGAGACCGCGATCCCGCGCGGGTTCCACATCACGATCAGCACGCCCGCGAAGGTCAGCCCGATGCCGAACGCGCGGCGCCACGAGATCCGCTCGCCCAGGAACAGCATCGACAGGATCAGCGTCGCCGGCATCCCCAGCTGCAGCACCACCGCCGCCGTCGAGGGCGTCGAATACTTCAGCCCCACGAACATCAGCCCGAAGTTGCCGCCGCCCATCAGGAAAGCCGTCAGCACCAGCCGCCAGATGGGCTTGGGCGCCGGGCGCAGGAACGGGACCAGGCACACGGCCACGATCGCGAAGCGGGCGCCCGCATAGAACAGCGGCGGGGCATCGAGCCCACTCACCACATACTTGGAGACGATGTTGTTGACCGCCCAGACCAGGCACATGGCCATCAGCAGGGCGAAGTCGCGTGGGGCCATGCCTCCGACTAGGGGGCATCGGCAGCGGCGGCAACCTCAGGCCGTCAGGAAAGCCTCCAGGTCGCGGTTCACCCGGTCCATATGGGTGACGAACAGACCGTGCGGCGCGCCGGGATAGACCTTCAACTCGGCGCCCCGGATCCCCGCGGCGAACCGCCGGCCGGTGATCTCCAGCGGGGCCGAGGCATCGCGGTCGCCGTGCAGGATCAGGGTGGGCCGGTCGATCCTCGCCAGGCCGGGCCGCACGTCGCTCTCCACCAGCGCCCGGAAGGTGGCGATCGCCACGGGCGTGGGCGTCGACAGCATCTGCGCGATCAGCCACGCCTGCATGGCCTGCGAGATCTGCGGCGTGAAGAACGGCGCCTGGTTGGCGCGCGCCCAGGCCGGGAAGTCGGCCTTCCACTCGGCCATGCGCGCCTCGAAATAGGCCCGCGGCGCGCCGTAGGGATTGTCCGGCGTCTGGGTCAGGCACGGGCCGGCCGGGGCCAGCATCGCCACCCGCCGGACCTTCGACGTCCCGTGACGCGCCAGGTAGCGGGCCGCCTCCGATCCGCCCATGGAGTGGGTGACCAGGTCGACCTGCGCCAGGCCCAGGCCGTCGATCACCGCGGCCAGGTCGTCTGCCAGGGTGTCCATGTCGTAGCCTGCCGCCGGGACGTCCGAGCGCCCGTGGCCGCGCCGGTCGTAGGCGATGCAGCGGAACCCGGCGTCCGCCAGGTGCGCCACCTGATAGGCCCACATCTCGCTGGTCAGCGCCCAGCTCGCCACGAACACCAGCGGCCGCCCCTCGCCCCAGTCACGGTGGAACAGCATCGCCCCGTCCTTGGCGCGGATCAGGGTCTGGCGGGCGGAAGCGGGTCTGGCGGACGCCACGGCGGCGACCGTCCCGGCGGCCAGGGCGGTGGTGAGGATGTCGCGGCGGTTCATGGCGGGCTCCCTTGCTGGCGAGAGATCACCGCAACATCGGAGGCCGGTCGATTACGCGGCAGGTAAAGCTTCAGCTCTTTCGCCGTACGAACCGCAACGCCGTCAGCGTCTCCGAAAACCCCACCACCTTGTTGTCAACCAGGCCCACGGCCTTGGCCGCCGCCATGACCTCGATGTCCTTCACCGTCGCGGCCTTCCCCTTGCGCGACACGATCCACAGCGCGCCCCTGTCGGCCAGGGCCGGGACCAGCGCGCCCATCCTCGCCAGCTCTTCGGCGCTGTCGGCCGCATAGAACAGCAGGTCGAGGCCGATCAGGTCGTTCACCGGCGCCGCATCGCGCCCCGCCAGTTCGGCCGTCAGGGTCTCGTCGGCGACGCCCAGGATAGCCACCCGCATCCCCGGCTTCACGCCGATCTTGTCCAGCCGGCCCTTCGGGTTGCTGATCGCGTCCGCCCAGCTCGCCGCAGGTTTCTCGCCCAGCGTGAACCGCGACCCGTCCGCCAGCACCAGGTCCGCTCCCTCGGCGCGAACGCCCTTCAGCGCCTCGCCCTCGAACAACCGCCGCCGCGCCCCGCGGAACAGCAGCTTCGGCGCCTCATACTGCAGCCGACCCTCATCGGCGCCGTCGGCGAACGTGGCTCTGACCTGCGCGTCCTTGCCCATGGCGAAGGTGTGCCGCGCGGAGAGGCTTCGGGCAACCCGAAGCACTCCCTCTGTTGGTGATCCCGCTTGTGCGTTACGCCGCCTTGCCCAGGCTCAGGAACTCATAGCGCGACAGGTGATGGTCCACCGAGCCGAACGCGCTCTCGATCATGGTGGCGCGCTTGAAGTAGTGGCCGATGGCCATCTCGTCGGTCATGCCCATGCCGCCGTGCAGCTGGATGGCGTTCTGGCCCACGAACTTGCAGGCCTTGCCGATCTGCACCTTGGCCGCCGAGGCCGCCTTGGCCCGCTCGGCGTCGTCGCCGACCTTGATGTTGGCCATGTAGGTCATCGACACCGCCTGCTCGACGTTGATGAACATGTCGACCATGCGGTGCTGCAGCACCTGGAACGAGCTGATCGGCTGGCCGAACTGCTTGCGCTGCTTGGTGTATTCCACCGTGCCTTCCTGCAGCTTACGCAGCACACCGCAGGCCTCGGCGCAGGTGGCAGCGATCGCCTCGTCCACCACCTTCTCGACCAGCGGCAGGCCGTGATCGGCGGCGCCGATCAGCGCGTCGGCGCCCAGCGACACGTTCTCGAAATACACCTCCGAGGCGCGGTTGCCGTCGACGGTCGGATAGTCCCGCGTGGTCACGCCCTTGGCCGATTTCTCCACCAGGAACACCGAGATGCCCTGGGCGTCGCGCTCGCCGCCCGCGGTGCGCGCGGTGACGATCAGGTGGGTGGCGAACGGGGCGCCGATCACCACCGCCTTCTGGCCGTTCAGGACCCAGCCGGCGCCGTCCTTCTTGGCTGTCGTGGTCACGGACGCCAGGTTGTAGCGGCCCTGCGGTTCGGCCTGGGCGAAGGCGAAGATCGCCTTGCCCTCGATGATCGCGCCGATCAGGTCGGCCGCGCCCGCATGGCCCGAGTGCTTGAGGAAGCCGCCGCCGATCACCACGGTGCCGAGGTAGGGCTCGACGACCAGCGCCTTCCCGAACTCCTCCATGACCACCATGTTGTCGATGGCGCCGCCGCCCAGGCCGCCCAGCTCTTCCGAGAACGGCGCGCCCAGGATGCCCAGCTCCTCGGCGAAGGCCTTCCACACCTCCGGCCGCCAGCCCGGCTCCTTGCCGGCCACGGCGCGCCGCTTGTCGAAGTCATAGTGGTCGCCCAGATAGGCGGCGACCGTGTCGCGCAGCATCGACTGCTCTTCGGTGAAGCTGAAATCCACAGGACTACTCCGAGTGTCCCCCTCCCCCTTGCGGGGAGGGGTTAGGGGTGAGGGTGTCGGCGCTGACTCTCGCAAGGATCATCCGCGCCACGTCTTCGGGGTCGTTGTCGACTTGATTGTTCCTGAACCGCATAACCCGGTAGCCGCGGGCTGTCAGCCACCCCTCGCGTTCGGCGTCGCGAGTGGCCACGGACGGCAGCTCATGAATCAGGCGTTGCTCCGCATGGGTCGGCGCGCGCCGCATCTGACGGGCCGCCGCGTCCCCGCGGTCGGACTTGTGGATGGCTCCCGGCGTTCGTTCCAACCTCTCCCCCATCCGCACCCTCCCTCTGACGGGGAGGCGTCGGGGTGGGCGTGCGGACCTCCAGGCTCGGAGCCGACACCCCCACTCCCAACCCTCTCCCCGCAAGGGGGAGAGGGCTATTTCATCAAAGCCC
>NZ_JANXWD010000153.1 GCF_025351295.1 Phenylobacterium sp. | reverse complement strand
CTCATCACCAGCGATCCCAGCTGCAAGAGCTGCGGGCCCAAGGTCCAGCTGATGGTGCGTCCGCCCGACATCGCGCGGGTGGCCGCCCTGATGCGGCGTGACTGGGTGGAGCTGGCCGAGCGCGAGGGCACGCTGCCGGTGCCGCAGGCCGCCGGGCCCGACGGCTACGCCCTTGGCCGCCCCGTCCGGCCCCAGCACCCGCACCACTCGGGCGGTCGCATAGACCTTGGGGATCAGGTCCAGCAGGATCCGCCCCGCATGGCGGATCGAGCGACTGAGGTTGTCGATGTAGTGGAAGGTCGAGACGTCGGGCCCGGCGGCCAGGGTGCGGCGGGGCTGGGTGCGGCGGGGCTGGGTGCGGCGGGCCAGGCCGCGGCGGGGCACGGCGCCGAACAGCTGAAGGCGGTCGGGCGGATCTATGACCTGGGGGCCGGGCGCTATGACCTGGTGGTGCGCTCGGGGCCCAGCTTCACCAGTCGGCGGGAGGAGGCAGCGACGCAGATGATCGAGCTGATCCGCGCATATCCGGCCGCGGCGCCGGTGCTGGGCGACGTGCTGGCGCGCAACCTGGACTGGCCGGGGGCGGACGAGATCGCCGGGCGGCTGGCGGCGCTGTTGCCGGCGCAGGTGAAGGGCGCGTCCCCGGAGACGGCGGCCGCCAAGGCGCAGCTGGGCCAGCTGGCGCAGGCGCTGGCGGCGGCCCGCACGGAGATCGCCGGGCTGAGGCAGGACCGCAGCCACGAGGCGCGCAAGCTGGAGATCGAGGCGTTCGAGGCGGAAACCAACCGCCTGCGGGCGACCCAGCGGTAGGGCTTCGGCCGACCCCACGACCGGACACCACAACGCGCCGACGGCGCCCATCCAGAGGACATCATGCAAGACGAAGACGCCATCATCGCGGGCGAGGCTTCCGCGCGCCAGGACGACACCCCGGAGATGTCCGAGGACATGTCGCCGGACGACACCTTCGACCTGGAACTGGACGGCCAGGTCCACACCCTGCCCGGGGCGCTGAAGGGCGCGTTTCTGCGGCAGGCGGACTACACCCGCAAGACCCAGGAGCTGGCCGAGCATCGGCGCGCGCTGGACGGCGAGCGGCAGGCCGTGGCCGCGCAGGCCGGTGCCCATGCGGCGGCGAGCCAGGACCAGGTGCGGCTGGCCGCGCTGGACCACCAGCTGGGAGAGTTCCAGGGGGTCGACTGGGAGGCCTATGCCGCCCAGGATCCGCAGGGCGCCCAGGCGCTGTGGGGGCGGCTGCAGGGGCTGAGCCAGGCGCGCGAGCAGCTGGCCTATGCGGTGACCCATCACGCCCAGCGCCAGGAGCTGCAGGCGGCGCGCGAGGACGCTCAGCGCATGGCCCAGACCGGCGTCCAGTTGAGCCGGGAGATCGAGGGCTGGTCGCCGGAGGTGGCGGGCAAGCTGGTCGAGTATGCCCAGGCCTTCGGGGTCACGCGGGAGGAGCTGGGCCAGATGGCCGATCCGCGCCTGTGGAAGCTGCTGCACAAGGCCCAGCAGGCCGACCAGGCCAGCCAGGGCGAGGCCCAGGCGCAGGCGCGGGCAGTCCAGCCGGCGGCGAGGATCGGCGGCGGCGGGGCTGGCGCGGCTGGCGTGCGCGACGAGCTCGCCACCAAGGAATGGATGCGCCGGCGCAACGACCAGATGGCGAGGGGCCGCTGATGGCGAGGTTCCTCGATGCGCCGCGCGGGCCAGGACCGCTCGCGGGGCCCGTCTACCTGACGCCGCAGGAGCGCGTGGCGCTGGAGCGGGCGCCGAAACAGTTCGATCCCAAGCGGGCGCGGGCGCTCGAAGGCGGGGCGGGGCCGGTGATGGCCCTCATTTCGCGGGGATAGCCCGATAACTTGGCGGCGGCTTGATCCAACAGGGCATTTTCGCGAATCGAGCCGTCCTTGGCCAGTCTTCCGCGCGCCACATCGAGGGGTGTTCCTACGGCGATCCTTGGGAGCTTCGGCGCCGCCCCGGCGGCCCCGGTGGCGAGTGCGCTCGCCAGCAGGGCCATAGCGAAGGCGGTTGGTGAGAGTCTCATCTGCAGCCCATCCAAACAGGTCAGCTCGGCGCCTAAATGCGCCGCGTTGTTCTCTCTATGTTCCAGCATGTTCACCCCAGGCCACAAGATCGGCCGCCGCCCCTCGCCGCCGGCCTCCGGCGCGAACAAGGGCTCTCTTCCGAAATCCCCAGCCGCCGCCCACGGGGCGGGCGTCGAACACGCGCGGCGACGCGCCTCGACGCCTCAGCGCGGCCTGCATCCCAACAACTCAAAGGACGATCCATGGCCAACACCATCCTGACCGCCACCGCGGTGACGCGGGAGGCGCTGCGCGTGCTGCACCAGAAGCTCAACTTCGTGGGCACCATCACGCGGGACTACGACGACAGTTTCGGCCGCCAGGGCGCCAAGGTCGGCGACACCCTGAAAATCCGCATGCCCAACCAGTATGCGGTGCGGACCGGCCCCACCCTGGGCACGGCCGGCACCGACTCCACGGAAACCAGCGTCGACCTGAAGGTGCAGACCCAGAAAGGCGTCGACCTCAACTTCTCGAGCTATGAGCTGACCCTGGCGCTGGACGACTTCTCCGAGCGCATCCTGGAGCCCGCGATGAGCGTGCTGGCCGCCAATATCGAGGCGGACGCCATGACCATGTACCGCGACGTCTATAACCAGGCGGACAACCAGACCCTGCCGGCGACGTTCGCCAAGATCCTGGCGGGCCGCAAGACCCTGGTGGACAACCTGGCGCCGCTGAGCGGGCGGACCTGCAACCTGAACACCCAGGACAACGTCGACCTGGTCGACGCGCTGAAGGGCCTGTTCAACGACCAGACCACGGTCGCCAAGCAGAACCGCGAGGGCTTCATGGGCCGGACCGCCGGGTTCGACTTCATGGAGAACACCCTGTGGCCGTCGCACGTCCGATCCACGGGCTCCGGCTATCTGGTCAACGGCGCGGGCCAGACCGGCGCCAACCTGGCGGTCAACACCGGAACCAACCCGCTCAAGCAGGGGGACGTGTTCATCCTGCCGGGCGTGTTCCGGGTGCATCCGGAGACCAAGCAGCTGACCAGCGTGCAGCAGCAGTTCGTGCTGACTGCCGACTATGCCGGCGGCGCGGGCAGCCTGGCCATCAGCCCGGCGATCGTGACCAGCGGGCCGGCGCAGAACGTCTCGGCCTCGCCGGCGTCGGCCGCCACGCTCGGCTTCTCGGGCGCGGCGTCTTCGACCTATGGCATCTCCATGGCCTACCAGAAGGGGGCGTTCGCCTTCGCGACGGCGGACCTGCTGATCCCGAACGGCGTCGACTTCGCCTGCCGCGAGGTGTTCGACGGGGTCTCGATGCGGATCGTGCGCCAGTACGACATCAACGGCGACAAGTTCCCGTGCCGGCTGGACGTGCTCTACGGCTTCAAGACCATCCGGCCGCAACTGGCCTGCCGGCTGGCGAACCGCTAGCGGCCCCGGGCTGCTGACCTGCGGGCGGCCGGAAACGGCCGCCTGCGCCTTTGCCCTTCATTCGACCCCGGAAACGCGACCATGGCGATCAGGATACGCCTCTCGACATCCGTGCGCCGATGCTCAACCCTGAGGGCCAGCTCGCGCTGGCCCGCGCGCCCGGGTCGGGGGGCTTATTGCGGGTCTTGCCTTAGGGAGCTGCGCGGCAAGCCGCCGTGGTCTTCGCGGTCGTCCTGACCGTGGCTTGGCCAGATCTGCTGGGGCGCCTGCCGGGTCACAGCCCACCCCCGGAGAGCCTCACAATTTCGGGTCACGAGATCTCAAGCCGACATGGGGCGGATCTGCGCCTTGTCGACCGCGGGATGAGGCTTCGCCTCACCTGCCGGGGCGTCTGTGACGACCTGCGGATCGATGGGCATGTGTCACTCCCGGTCGCAACTGTCTGGGATAATGCAGGGCGATGCGTGTCCTGCGGGCGGCAGACACGTTGGCTCGGGATTCCCAGGAGAACCAATCGCATTCTCGGTCGGCCACGACCTGAAGGCCGCCCGATGAGCCGGTCGGCGGCGACTGTCCAGCGTGGCTGGCGGATGACGGCCTTCCGGTGGGGGCTGATGGTCGGCGTCCTATCCACGATCGCCATCGCCGGGCTGGCGTGGCGATTGCTGACCCAGAGTGTCTCGGACTACGCCGTCGACGTCGTCTCCCTCGGATCCGATGTCAGCCGGCATGGCGGGGTCCTGTTGCGCGTCAGCGACGCGCGCGGCGCGGTCCAGCAGACCTGCAGGGGCGAATGCGACGACCTGCACCTGCAGGAGAACTACGGCGACAACGCCTTCCACCTAGTCGTGCTGGCCGCCGACGGCCGCCGGCTCATCGCTGGCGATCTGGGCTACGTCGATACCGGATATGGCGCCCCGGCCTATCGGTGGACCCTGTCGGGCCACGAGGCCTTGAAGCTGGACGAGCGCGAAACCTGGCCATCGCAGGCTCGAACGGGCGCCGGGCCGCCCTAACGGCCGCGCCGAACGACCCTTCAACCCAAGCCGCCTTCGGGCGGCTTTTTCTTTGGATACTCACATGGCGATCACGACCTATGGCGAGCTGCAGGCGGCGGCGGCGAACTGGCTGGTGCGGGGGGACCTGACCCAGCGCATTCCGGAGTTCGTCGCCCTGGCGGAGACCCGGCTGAACCGGGTGCTGCGGACGCGGCTGTCCGAGGCCGAGGTGGCGCTGAACGCCACGGTGGGCGCGCGGACGATCCCGCTGCCGGCCGGGTTCACCGAGCCGCTGCGCGTGTGGATCGAGCGGCCCGACCGGCGCGACGAGTTGCCGTTCCTAGAGGCCAGCCTGATCGGCGCATCCTGGCTGCGCGGCGAGCCGCGGGCCTGGACGGTCGACGGCGACAAGCTGGGCTTCGACCGGCCGTGCGACCAGGCCTACGCGTTCACGCTGCGGATGCTGCGGCGGTTCGCGCTGTCGGACGCGGCGCCGACCAACGGGGTGCTGAGCGACGCGCCGGACGTCTACCTGTTCGCGACCCTGAGCGAGGCGGCGCCCTTCCTGCGCGACGCGGAGCTGGCGGCCGCCTACGAGACCAAGCTGGGCCGGGCCATCGAGGAGCTGAACGCCAAGGACGCGCGCAGCCGCGCGGCGCGGACGCTGACTACCGAACTTCCGGAACTGGCGCTGGCCCGGTGGCGCCGATGCTGACGCCGATCGGACCGGGCGCGCCGGAGGGGCTCAGGATGATCCTGAAGTCGTTCCATGACGCGCTGTCGGCGCTGATGACCCCGGCCGCGCCGGTGGCGCTGTTCGCGGTGGCCCAGGCGGGCCTGCCGCCGGCCGCGGCGCATCCCCAGACCCTGGTGCTGGTCACCGACCTCAACATCCTCGCCCATTCGGACGGGTCCCACTGGATCCGCCAAGACACGGGAGCCGTGATCGTCTGATGCCTTCATCCTGGTCGCCATCGCTCCGGTTCGAACTGCAGTTCACCGGAGACAACATCAACCTGTGGGGGGAGAAGCTGAACGCTGTCCTGACCCATGCCGACTATGCGGTGGCCGGGTGGCTGACCAAGCCGCTGACCGGGAACACGACGCTTTCCACCGCCAACGCCGCCGACGACGAGGCGCGGGCGGCGATGGTGAAGTTCACCGGCGGGGCGGGGCCGTTCACCGTGACGATCCCGCCGGTCAGCAAGAGCTACCTGGTGTGGAACGCCACCGCCGGGCCGGTGACCCTGACCACCGGGGCCGGCGCGACGGTGACGGTGGACCCCGGCGACATCGTCTGGGCGCTGACCGACGGCGGGGCGGTGAAGACGCCCGGCTACGGCGGGGCCTCGATCAAGGACTGGGTGTCCGGCGTGGCCTGGTCCTACAACGCCGGCGCGCTGCCCGCCCAGGCCGGGAACGCCGGCAAGGTCGTCAAGACCGACGGGACCAACGCGTCGTGGCAGGCGCTCTCGACCGCCGACCTCGGTGACTATGCGAGCGCCGTGAAGGGCCTCGCGCTCGCCTTCGCCATCGCCCTTTAGGAGACCAGCACCATGGCCGTCACAGCCAACAGCATCATCACGCCCCAGACGCCGCAATCGGCCTCCGTGCCGTTCGGCGCGACGGCGAACACCAACCTGATCGCGCCCACCCAGACCACGCTGCTGATGACGGCGGGGGCGAATGGCGGCCGGCTCACCCGGCTGGAGGCGCTGGCCAACGCGACCCAGGCCGCGAGCCAGGTGCAGTTCTATCGCTCGGTGGACGCGGGGACGACCAAGACCCTGCTGCGGGCCAAGGCGTTTCCCGCCTACGCGCTGACGACGACGTCGGACATCCCGGTGCTGGACTTCGGGTTCTCGGACGACAACCCGCTGATCCTGGCGGCGGGGGAGCGGATCTATGAGGCTTCGGCCGTGACGGTGACCGGCGTCGTCGGTCGCGCCGAATGGGCGGACTACTGATGTCGTCGGGTCAAAAACTTCGAGGTCTAGTCGGGCAGCCGATGAGCGGGCGGAAGACGTATCGTGACACTGTTCCAAACGTGTTGAGCCTTACGGACGTGACCGCGGGCTCGGCTTTGGTTACCGCCTCTACTCCGTGCTGGGCTTTGATTTACCTACAGGGGGCAGGAGCATCGGGTTCAGCAGACGTCGGCGCATGCGGCGGCGGCGGCGGCGGCGCTGCACTTTCCAAAAAGGTTCGACTGGCAGCGCGCCAATCTCTCGCATACGCGGTGGGCGCGCCTGGGCTGGGAGTCGCGGCCACCAGTGATGGCAACGACGGCAGCGACTCGACCGTCATCCTGCCAAACGGCCAGGTCCTTCGCGCCGGCGGGGGCAAAAGGGGCATCACGGGGGTCGGAGGCGTTGGGGGTGTGGCGACGGGTGGTGATATCAACCGCCCTGGCGGACCTGGCGGCAACGCCGGTGGTGCCGATCCCGGCTTATCTGGCGGCACCGGAGGCGGATCTGGCGGCCTCGGAAATTCGGGTGGAGGTGGAGGCGGTGGCGCGGGCTTCTCCGACTTGGGCGCGGGGTTCCTCGGTGGCGCAGGCAGCGCCGGTGTAAATGGGGGAACTAGCGCTGCGGGCGGCGCTGCTGGTGGTTCTGGCGGCGGCGGCGGTAACGGGAACAGCGGTGCTGGAGGCGCTGGCCGCGTCATCGTCTGGCTGGTGCGAGTGAGTGCTTAGGTCGTGCGGTAAAGAGCCCAGAACGCGTATTCAGCCGCGGGGCGACCAGCCCACTTCGGATCCAGGGTCCCGATCGATGTCTCCTTAAGCCGCCCCTTCAACAACGCCCGCACATCATAGCTGTCACGAGCCCAGAACTTCTCGACCGTCGGAACGCACCGAGTGAGGGTATTTACGACAAACAGTGTTGCTTCCGGCTTCAGGCTCGTTGCCAGGAGGTCAACTACGATCCGAGGATCCAAAACGTGCTGGATAACCCAAATCGCCATCGCCCCGTCGACGCGGAGGCCGCCGGCGACAGCCTCGGCAATTGCTTCCGGCGATAGGGCCTGGAAATTTGGGGATCCGACATAGTCGATAGCCATCGCCCTCATGCTAGCGCTGATGTCGACGCCGAGGACGTTACACCCCGACCGCTCAATCAACGTCTTAGAGAGGCGGCCAATTCCGCACCCATAGTCGACCACAGTATCGCCGGGTCCGGGCATCAAATGCGCCTGGGCTATCGCCGTCATGTACGGCGTCTCCCGCTCCCAGCGCTCGTCGGTGCTGATGTCGGGTTCCGGTGTCATGATGATTTCGCGCGCACGCTTCAAATCGGGCGCGTCGAAAATCTGGGGTCGATATGTGAGTACTGCCATTTCGCCATCCTACCAGAACGACTTCCTGTTTAGCATCCGCTGGCCAACCTGATCCAAACCACAAATCACCCCAGCCTCACCAATCCCATCTTCGCCAGGATGCCTGCGGCGCGGGCGATGGCGGGGAGGTTGGACTTCAGGCGGGTGGTGGCGTCGGCGAGGGTGAGGTCGGCGGGTTCGATGAGCGCGTAGAGGGCTTCCAGATAGCCTTGGGCGGCGGGGAGCTCGCCGAACAGAGGGTGCGCGAGGGTGGCCCGCAGGGTCTCCAGCGTCGCGCCCGGCGCGAGGCTGAGGCGGGTGGCGGCGCCGAGCTGGGCCGTCGGGTAATGGCCGAAAGCATAGTACGGGTCGAGGCGGCTGGCGCCGGCCCGGGGCGCGGCCTTGAGCCGGTCCAGCGTGGCGGGATCGGCAATCGCGGCGCGGCGGCGCGCGTTCAGGTCGCCCCAGAGGTCCTGGTACTGGCGGTAGACGACCGGCCAGTCGTAGAGCTCGCGGGCGCGCCGGCGGCCGGCGTCGCCGAGCCGACGGCGCAGGTCGGCGTTTTCCACCAGGCCGCTGAGCACGTCGGCGAGGTCGTCCAGGTCGATGGCCGTGGTGGCCGCCGCGGCCCAGCAGTAGCGGTCGTAGTCGATGCCGAAGGCCTCGTGCGCCCGGGCCAGGGGCGTGCCCATGCCGGGGCCCGGCGTCCAGGTGCGCACCCGGTAGCCGTCGACGCCCTGGCGGACGGTGTCCTTGTAGCCGTTCCAGTCGGTGACCACGACCGGCAGGCCGGCGGCCATGGCCTCGATCGGGGTGAGGCCGAAGGTCTCCTGGATATTGTCGGCCAGGGACACGAAGATGTCGGCCGCGGCCCAGGCCTGGTCCCGAAGGATCAGGTCGCGGCCTTCGACGAAGAGCACCTTCACGTCCGGGGCGAACTGGGCGGCGCCGGTGGCGAAGGCCTCGGCGACCGGATCGTTGGGGGCCCAGCCGCACATCAGCAGGGCCACGGGCCGGCCGGTGCGCTCGGCCGCCGCCTGCAGCCCGCGATACAGGGCGAACGGATGCGCCTTGGCGTGAAACACCAGGCGCCCCACGAACAGGGCCGTCACGGTGTCGGCCGAGAGCGCCAGGGCCTCGCGGGCCACGGCGCGGGCGTCGGGCGAGATCTCGAAGTCGGCGCAGTGGACGCCGAGCGGGACGATCGGAAGCTGGGGGAGCTCGAGCCGGATCTCCGCGCCGTGGCGCCAGCGCAGGTAGTCGGCCTCGGCCTCATGCACCCGCCGAACGGTCTCGACGACCGCGGAGGAGGTGCAGACCAGGGCGTCCCACGGCATCACCGGTTCGCGCAGGATGTTGACGATCTCATCCATGGCGCCGCCGCTGGCGGTGGTGTGGGTGACGCCGCAAAGGGAGAACGCCCCGACGCCGGCGCGCAGCCGCAGGCGCGCGTGCTGGGCCAGGGTGACGTCGGCGAGATAGAGCACGCCGACCTCGCCGATCCGGGAGAGCTGGTCGAACGGCAGCCATTCGACCCGCGCCTGCGGATCGATGCCGCTGACCAGATGGCCAAATCCCTGGACGGCCGCGGCGTAGTTGGCGAGGCCATAGATCGGCCCGTCGCCGCGCGCCTGGACAGCCGCGCGCAGGAAGCCGTGGCCGGCCGCCTGGCGGCCCATGAGCCGTTCCTTGGCCATGTTGTAGGCGTCCGGCTCGGCGCGGATCACGGCGGTGGCCGCAGGCTCGACGGAAGAGCGAACTGACACGGGACTCCAGGGCGGCGTCTGAAGAGGACGCGGATCAATGGGGCCTGTCTTCGTCGGACACAAGCACCCGCCGCGGCCGATGCGCCGCGGCTCGGTCGAACAGCGAGACCCCAGATGAAGATTCCCCTCGAGCTCCCGCCGGGCCTGAACGGCGACGACACCACATTCTCGGGATCCGGCCGATGGGCCGACGGTTCCAACGTGCGGTTTCGCCTCGGGCGGCCCGAGACCATCGGCGGCTGGGAGCGGCTGATGAGCGCTCCCCTGACCGGGGTGTGCCGGGGCGTGTTCCCCTGGACCGACAACGCCGGGGTGCTGAACATCGGCTTCGGAACCCATTCGAAGCTGCAGCTGTGGCGGGGCGGGGCGATGTTCGACATCACGCCGGCGAGCGGCTTCGCCGTCGGCTCCATCGATGGCGCGGGGTCGGCGGGCTACGGCACCGGCGGCTATGGCGTGGGCGGCTATGGCCTGCCCTCGGTCTCGGACTACTTCCCGCTGACCTGGTCGTTCGGCGCGTGGGGCCAGCAGCTGCTGGCCAGTCCGCGCAACCAGACGATCTTCGCCTGGACCAACGACACCGCCCAACCGGCGCAGGCCCTGGCCAACGCGCCGGCCAATGTCACCCATATGTTGGTGGCGCCCCTGAGCGGCGGCTACCAGGTGTTCGCGCTGGGCTGCAACGAGGAAGTGTCGGGCGTCTTCAACCCGCTCTGCATCCGCCACTCCTCGATCCGCAACGACACCCAGTGGAGCACCAGCGCCAGCGGCTCGACGGCGCGGGAATATGTGCTGACCGGCGGCGGGCGGATCGTGGCCGGGCGGATGTGCGGGCCCTGCCTGCTGGTCTGGACCGGCGACGCCCTGTTCCTGGGGACCTTCGTCGGCGCGCTGAACCAGCCGTGGCGGTTCGATCGCGTGGGGCGCAACTGCGGCCTGATCGGGCCCAATGCGGCGGTGGTGGTCGGACAGACGGCCTGCTGGGTCAGTCCCGACCGGCAGTTCTACAGCTATGGGCTGGGCGGGCAGGCGGAGCCCATTCCGTGCCCGATCCGGCGCGACTTCGCCGAGGAACTGGCGGCGAGCCAGGGCGACAAGGTCATGGCCTCGTCCAACGCCGAGTTCTCCGAGGTGCGGTTCGACTACCCGGACCGGCGCGACGGATATGAGAACAGCCGCTTCCTGGCGCTGGCGGTGAGCGGGCCGGACGCCGGCGCGTGGCATCGCGGGATCATGGCGCGCACGGCCTTCGTGGACGCCGGGCCGAGCGCCTATCCCATCGGGGCGGCCTATGACGGATCGGTGTTCCTGCATGAGAAGGGGCGCTCGGCGGACGGGGCCAGCTTCGCCTGGTTCATCGAGACGGCGGACAGCTATCTCGACCCGGAAAACACCCTGTTGATCCGTGGGCTGTGGCCCGATTTCAAGGACCAGATCGGACCGGTGACGGTGGCCCTCAAGGCCCGGTTCCATCCCCAGGACACCGAGCAGCCCGACTTGGTCGTCGCCATGGCGCCTGGGGACGCGAAGGCGGACCTGCTGGCGAGCGGTCGACTGTTCCGCCTGCGCTTCTCCGGTGAGAGCGCGCCCACGGGCTGTCGGCTGGGCAAACCGACATTCGATGCTGTGCCCGCGGGGCAGAGCTAGGCCATCAATCGCAAGGAGATCTGATTTGGCATTCCCCGGCTTTACGTTCTCTGCCGACGCTCAAAAGACGAAATCGACGACGAATTCCTCTGGCACGTTCAACAATACGACCACGCCCATCGTGCCGGAATGGGCGTCTTCCTTGACCCAAGGCGTCGCCGGTCGGGTGGGTGGCCTGCTCAGCGGCGATCCACAGAGTCTGATCGCGCCGGTCCAGGGGCTGCAATCGCAGGCTGCCGCCGGCGCGGCGAATCTCACCGGCATGGACTTCAACTACGATGGCGCGGCCGACCTGACACGCGGCGCGGCCAGGACGTCATGGCTCGATCCCCACATGAGCGCCGACACCCCGTTCGCGTCCGGCGGGAAGGCCTATGACTATGTCGACCGCTACCTGAATCCTTACCTGAACCAGGTGGTGGACTCGAGTTCGGCGGACCTCGACGCCCATGCTGGACAGGTGCGCGCACAGCAGTCGCTGGACCTTGCCGGGGCGGGCGCGTTCGGAGGGTCGGGCGCGGCCCTGACCCAGAGCCTGACCGAGGGCGAACTGGCGCGAGCCAGGGCGTCAACCCTCTCCGGGCTGCGGTCGCAGGCCTACAACACCGCCCTGGGCGCAGCGGGCGGCGATGCTGATCGAGCCACCCAGGCGCGGATCGCCAATGCCCAGACCGCCCTGCAGGATCGGGCGCAGAAGGTGGGCTTCGGATTCCAGGGGCAGCAGCAGCAGCTCCAGGCCGCCAACCAGCTCTACCAGCTGTCGAACGCCCACGACGAAAACCTGCGCGGCAACATCGCGACCCAGGCCGGCATTGGCGCTGCGCTCCGGGGTGTCGACACCGAGACCCGCCAGGCGCCGGTCACGTCCACCCAGCAGATCGTGGCCATGTTGAGTGGCCTGCCGATCAACCTTTTCGTCGGCCAGAACGAGCAGGGGACCTCGTCGCAGACGGTGAAGACGAGTGCGACGAAAGTCGGCGGCGGCGTGGAATTCAAAGGGTCATGACGCAGTCTGAACGGCTGGCCGCGCTGGAACAGCGGCTCGGAGATCATGAGGCGCGCTGCGAAGAGCGGCTCGGGGAGATCAAGGCGAGCTCAGCCTCGACGCTCCGCGCTGTCGAGGGCCTCAAGAGCCGCTCGTGGGGCGTGGTGGCGGCCCTGCTGGCCTGGGCGCTCGCTCAGGTCTGGAGCGCCAATGCGACGCGGATCGGCCGGCTCGAGACCCCCCGGCCGGAGGCGGCCCGGACGATCGATATCGCCGCCCACTGAGGCGCTTTGGCCCGAACAACAGGCCCTCATCCAGGAACCCGACCAATGACCACCAGGCTGACGGCGCATTTCGCGCTGGAAGAACTCGCGTGCACCCAGCACCGAGAGATTGATAACCGGCCGCCGCCCGAGGTGGCCACGACGCTGCGGGAGACCGCGGTGTCGATGGAGACGGTGCGGAGCCTGCTGGGCGACCGGACGATCTCCGTCTCCAGCGGATACCGGTGCCCGGCGTTGAACCGGGCGGTGGGCGGCGCCCGCGCCTCAGCCCACCTGACGGGCCACGCGGTCGACTTCAACTGCTTCAACCTCGGCCCGCCGATCGACGTCTGTCGCGTGCTGGCGGCCAGCGATCTGGCCTTCGATCAGCTGATCGAGGAGGGGGCCTGGGTCCACATCAGCTTCGACCCACGCCTGCGCCAACAGGTGCTCACCAAGCGGCCTGGCGGCGGCTACGCGCTGGGCCTGACGGCCAACTCAAACCCGAAGGATACCCCCATGAAGAGCCTGACCCATGCCGCGGCCGTCGCCGCGCTCGCCACCGGACTGACGGCCTGCGCCGGCATGACGGGCGCCGACCGGACGGAGGCCTTGAAACTCGGCCTGCAACACATAGAGGGCTGCGATCGCACCTATACCGGCGGCACGGGGGTCGGCGCGGCGCTGACCTTCAACATCGTCTGCAAGGCTCGCCCGATGGCGCCCACGCCGGCGACCCTGGATCCGCCAGCATGATCGGCCGCTCTTGAGGCTGGCTGGAGGCCGATGACGGCGCGCCGTGCGCACGCTGCGTCCAATGCTCAGGGTCAGGGGAGATCAGGAGAGCCCGGAGCGATCTCCGAGCTCTCCTGGAATGGTGCCACGACAGGGATTCGAACCCTGGACCTCAGCCTTACCAAGGATGCGCTCTACCACTGAGCTATCGCGGCGAAGGCGGGGCCTATAGCCGTCGCAAGGGCCTGCGTGAAGCGCTAAATCGCTCGCCGGACGCTTGACGCACGAGACGCCACGCCGCACCTGCAGGGCATGGCGGAGCAGGATCAGGGACCCAAGGCGACCGTCGAATCGCGGGAAGCGAAGCTCGCCCAGGCGCTGCGGGCGAACCTGCGCCGGCGCAAGGCTGCGACGGCGACGCCGCCGGCGCCGAACCCCCACAAGACCTGCACGGATTGACCGCTTTGCGCGCCCGCGGCGCGCACGCTAGATATCGGCCGAGAGCTGCCGCCACGGGATGCGGCCCCTACATGCTTCGAAGGATACCGATTGGATCGCATCGCCATCATCGGCGGCGCGCGGCTGCAGGGCGAAATCCCGATCAGCGGCGCCAAGAACTCGGCCATCAAGCTGATGGCGGCGAGCCTGCTCACCGATGAGCCTCTTCGCCTGACCAACATGCCGCGGCTGGCCGACACCCGGTTCCTGGGCAAGCTGCTGCGCCGGCTGGGGACGGAGGTGGTGGAGTCCGATGGGCCGGATGGCGCCGAGACTCTGCTCACCACCCCGGAGATCATCAGCGGCTTCGCGCCCTATGACCTGGTCCGCCAGATGCGGGCGTCGTTCAATGTGCTGGGGCCGTTGCTGGCGCGCAATGGGCAGGCGAAGGTCTCGCTGCCCGGCGGCTGCACGATCGGCGCGCGGCCAGTGGACCTGCACCTGAAGGCGCTGGAGGCGCTGGGGGCGAAGATCGACCTGCACGAGGGCTATGTCTACGCCCAGGCGCCGCGAGGCCTTAAGGGCGCGGTCATCGACTTCCCGTTCAACTCGGTGGGCGCCACGGAGCACGCGATGCTGGCCGCGGTGCTGGCGCAGGGCGACACGGTGCTGGAGAACGCCGCCGCCGAGCCGGAACTGGCCGATCTGGCCGACTGCCTGAACGCGATGGGCGCCAAGGTGACCGGAGCCGGCACGCGCACGATCCACATCAAGGGCGTAGGCCGGCTGTCGGGCGCGACCCACTCGGTGATCCCCGACCGGATCGAGACCGGCACCTATGCGGTGGCCGCCGCCATGGCCGGGGGCGAAGTCCGGCTGACCAGGACCCGCACCGACTTCATCCAGGCCCTGCTCGACAAGATGGTCGAGGCCGGTGTCGAGGTGATCCCGCACAACGATGGCCTGACCATCAAGCGAAACGGCGGGCGGCTTCAGGCTGTCGAGGTGACGACCGACCCCTATCCGGGCTTTGCGACCGATCTGCAGGCCCAGTTCATGGCGCTGATGACGCTGGCGGACGGCGAGAGCGTGTTCCGCGAGACGATCTTCGAGAACCGCTTCATGCACGCGCCCGAACTGGGCCGGCTGGGCGCGGACATCTCGGTGCACGGCGGCGAAGCGCGGGTGAAGGGCGTGGCGTCGCTGGAGGGCGCCCAGGTGATGGCCACCGACCTTCGCGCCTCCGTCAGCCTGGTGATCGCCGGCCTGGCCGCGGGGGGCGAGACGATCGTCAATCGGGTCTACCACCTGGATCGTGGTTTCGAGCGACTGGAGGAGAAGCTCGGCGCCTGCGGGGCGCAAGTGCGCCGCCTGAAGGGCGATGGCGACGAGGAGGTCGAGTAAGACATGGCCGAAACCGCGCGCCTGCAACTGCTGGCCGAGGACCAGGACGATCTGGCCGTGATCTCGGCTGCCCTGCAGGACGCGGTCGCCAAGGTCGGGGACATCGTCTTCGAGGCCCGGGCGCGGCGGCTGACGATCTCGTTCAACCGGTTCAGGTGGGAGACCGGTTCCCGGCAACGGGTGCGCGCGGCCCTGCAACTCGGCGGGGTGTTGACGGTGCAGGGCCGCAAGATCCGCCGCGACCGCAAGGACGCCGTGCTGGAGCTGCTGGCGATCGGCTTTGAGCCGGGGGACCCGCCGGGCGGGCTGCTGACCCTCAGCTTCGCGGGTGGTGGCGACCTGCGGGTGCGGATCGAATGCGTGGACGCGGTCCTCGCCGACATCTCCGAACCCTGGCCGACGCCACGCGAGCCGGCCCACGAAGCCTGAGCGGCATGGCCTTGGTCGCCCGGCGCCGTTAAACACACCGCGCCATGCGCCGTTTTTTCCATGCCGACCCCGGCTTCGAAGCCGCCTTTTCCGCATTTGTGGCCGAACGCCGCGAGACGCCAGAGGAGGTGGACGCGGTCGTGCGCGACGTGCTTGCTGCGGTAAGGGACGAGGGCGTGGCCGCCCTGCTGCGTTTCGCGCTGGCGTTCGACAAGGTCGCGCTGACCGAGACCACCCTGCGGGTCAGCGCCGAGGAGATCGCCGAGGGCGCGGCGGCCTGCCACCCCGAGGTGCGCGAGGCGATCGCCTTCGCCGCCGGCCGGATCCGCGCCTATCACGAACGCCAGCGTCCGGCCGACCAAAGGTTCGTCGACGAGGCCGGCGTGGAGCTGGGCTGGCGCTGGACGCCACTGGAATCCGTCGGGATCTATGTGCCCGGCGGTCGTGCCGCCTATCCCTCCACCGTCCTGATGAATGCCGTCCCGGCCGCGGCGGCCGGCGTCGAGCGAATCGCCATGGTGACCCCCCCGGGCCGCCTGCAGCCGGCGGTGCTGGCCGCTGCGCAGGTCGCCGGGGTCACCGAGATCTGGCGGGTTGGCGGCGCACAGGCCGTGGCGGCGCTCGCCTATGGCGCGGGGCCGATCCGGCCGGTGGACAAGATCGTCGGCCCTGGCAACGCCTTCGTCACCGCGGCCAAGCGGCGGGTCTACGGCGTGGTCGGCATCGACGCCCTGGCCGGCCCGTCCGAGATCGTCGTGGTCGCCGACGCCGCCAACGATCCCGAGTGGGTCGCCGCCGACCTGCTCTCCCAGGCCGAGCACGACCCTGCCGCCCAATCCATCCTGATCACCGACGACGCCGCCTTTGCCGACCGGGTCGTCGCCGCCGTCGAAGCGCAGTTGCGGACGCTGGCCACCGGCGAGGACGCGGGGGTGTCCTGGCGCGACCACGGCGCGGTGGTGATTGCTCCGCTGGACGTCTCGCCGGGCCTCGTGGACGTCATCGCGCCCGAGCATGTGGAGTTCGCGGTCGAGGCGCCGGAGCGGCTGTCCGACCGCGTGCGTCATGCCGGCGCGATCTTCCTGGGTCGCCACACCCCCGAAGCCATCGGCGACTATGTGGCCGGCTCCAACCATGTCCTGCCCACCAGCCGGGCGGCGCGATTCTCCTCTGGCCTGTCGCTGTATGACTTCCTCAAGCGCACCTCGATCGTGAAGTGCGATGCGGCGGCGTTCGCGGCCCTGGCGCCCGCGACGATCGCGCTCGCGGAGGCGGAAGGCCTGCCGGCGCACGCGCGCTCGGCCGCCATCCGCCTGACGCAAGGCCGATAGACGCGGCCCTTCCCGCCGATAATAAGACGCCCGGCGCCCCCGCGCCGGGCGTTTTTTCATGTCCAGAGCCTCGCTTTGACGGCACGGGATGACGTGCCCCCCCGTATTGCAATAAAGCTCGACCACGAACCCATGGCCGCTGACCCGCAACAGACCCACCGCCTGCAGTCCGTCGAGCTTGACGAAGAGTCGCTCGCGGCGGTTTCGCGCGACCAGGAACAGGAACGGCAGATCGCGATCTTCGACCTGCTAGAGGAGAACTTCTTCTTTCCGGAGGGCGCCGAGAGGGGCCCGTACGACCTGCGGATGGGCCTGCTGGAAAACCGCCTGGTCCTGGACGTCCGCGGCCCGACCTATGAACGGCGGCACATTCTGTCGCTTTCGCCGTTCCGGACGCTGATCAAGGACTACTTCATGATCTGTGACAGCTATTATCAGGCGATCCGCAACTCGACGCCGCAGCAGATCGAGGCCTTGGACATGGGCCGGCGCGGCCTGCACAACGAGGCGTCGGAATTGCTGCGCAGGCGGCTCGAGGGCAAGATCGCGACGGATGTCGACACGTCGCGGCGGCTATTCACGCTGATCTGCGCCCTGCACTGGCGGGGCTGACCGCGCATGAGCGACGACCCCGGGAGGCGGATGCCGGATGCGGTCCTCTTCTGTTGTAACTTCAACCAGGTTCGCTCGCCGATGGCGGAGGCGCTGCTGAAGCATATCATCGGCACCCGCATCTTCGTCGACAGCGCCGGGTTGAAGCGGGCCAAGTTCGACCCCGACGAGGACGACATGGAGGTCGATCCGCTGGCGGCCGCGGTGATCAAGGAACTGGGCGTCGATCTGACGAAGCATCGCTGCAAGACCTTCGCCGACTTGGCGGACGATTCCTTCGACCTGGTGATCTCGCTGACCCCCGAGGCGCATCACCGCGCGGTCGAGCTGGCCCGCGGCCGGTCGGCCGACATCGAATACTGGCCGACGCACGACCCCACGCTCATCGAGGGCTCGCGGGAACACCGGATCGAGGCCTATCGGCAGGTGCGCGACAGCCTGGCCGCCAAGATCACCCAGCGCTTCCGTGGCTGAGCCGCGCCTGGTCCTGGCCTCGGCAAGCCCGCGCCGGCTCGATCTGCTGCGCCAGATCGGTCTCACGCCGGATGCCGTCGATGCGGCGGCGCTGGACGAGACCCCCCTGGCCGATGAGACCCCGCGCCGCCTGGCGCTGCGCCTGGCCGAGGCCAAGGCGGGCCATGTCGCCGCCCGCCAGCCGGGCGCCTTCGTGCTCGCCGCCGACTCCGTGGTGGCCGTTGGCCGTCGCGTGCTGCCCAAGGCCGAGGACGCCGCGGAGGTCGGGGCCTGCCTGGCCCTGCTGTCGGGCCGCGCGCACAGGGTGCTGACCGGGATCGCCGTCGCCGCGCCCGACGGCCGCATCGCCAGCCGCCTCGTCGAGAGCCGCGTGCACTTCAAGCGCCTCTCAAAGGCCGACATCGACGGTTACCTGGCTTCCGGCGAGGGGGTCGGCATGGCGGGCGGCTACGCGATCCAGGGCCTGGCGGGCGGCTTGGTCATCTCGCTGCAGGGGTCGTATTCCGGGGTCGTCGGCCTGCCACTGTACGAGACCTCGAACCTGCTCACCGGGCTGGGCTATCGGCGGCCATGAGCGTCCGCCGCCTTTTCCTTGACCGGGGCATCGGGGAAACCCGAGGCGTCGTCACGCTGGACGGGCGACCGGAGCGGCTGCTGATCCGGCGCGACGACGAGGATCTCCGGCTCGCGCTTGGCGCGCGGCTCGTCGCCCGGGTCGCCAGTGTCGAGCCGGCCATCGCCACGGCGTTCCTGGACCTTGGCGGGGGGCTCCAGGCGATCCTGCCGTTCCGGGCTGAGGCCAAGCCGGTGCGCGGCGCGTCGGTGGAGGTCGAGATCCGCAGCGAAGCCCGCGCGGGCAAGCTGCCCACCGCCTGGCTCATGGGGCCGGGGGAGGGCGCGCCACGGCTGCTCGCGCCGCCCCGCGACATCGAGGCGACGCTGATGAGCTTCGCGCGCGACGCGGAGCTCACGGTCGGCCGCCAGGCGCGCGAGGCCGGCGATGAGGCAGAGGCCGAGGCGCTGGAGACCATCCATCCCATGCCGGGCGGCGGTTCGCTCGCCGTCGAGCCGACCCGCGCGCTGACCGCCATCGACGTCGACCTGGGCGAGCGCAAGGGCGCCGACGCCAAGCGCGTGACCCGACAGGGCAACCTCACGGCGCTCGCCGAGGCCGCCCGGCTGCTGCGGCTGAAGAGCCTGGGCGGCATCGTGGTGATGGACCTCGTCGGGCGGGGCCACGACGGCAATGCGCTGATCGCCGCGGCCCGGGTGGCGTTCGCTCCCGACAACCCGGGTGTCGCCATCGGCCCGGTCGGGCGGTTCGGGACCATGGAGCTCTCGATCCCGCGCCGGACCCGGCCGGTCTTCGAACAGCTGCGCCAGGCGGATGGCGCGCTGAACGACCGGACCCTGGCGCAGCGCCTGATCCGCCGGTTGGAGGCGGAGGCCGCGGCCCAGCCGGGGGCCCGCCTCGTCGCGGTCTGCGCGCCGGGGGTGGCCAAGGCCGCCGAGCCCCTCGCCAAGCTCCTGGCCGAGCATATCGGCGCCCGCTTTTCAATCGCCGCCGACCCGGCGTGTCCGCGCGAGCGCCTCGATGTGGGGGTGACATGACCGCCCCGGCCTGTGCGATCTGCGGCAAGCCGGCCGATCCAGCCTATCGGCCCTTCTGCTCGCGACGCTGCGCCGACCTCGATCTGCAGCGCTGGCTGACCGGCCGCTACGCCGTGCCCGCGGCCGACGACGAGACACCCCCGGATACCGACGTCGAGGACGAATGACGGCGACGGAAGACCGCCCGCCGCCTCGCTGGACTTCGGCCATCGGCTCTTTTATAGACGCGGCTCCCGCGCGGGCGGGTCCAAGCCTGGGTAGCTCAGTTGGTAGAGCAGCGGATTGAAAATCCGCGTGTCGGTGGTTCGAATCCGCCCCCAGGCACCACTTCCCTCGAACGGAAATCATCAATCCAGGTTTGGTCAGATTGCTGCAATGCAGCATTGTGACGCTGCCAGCGGTGGTGAAACGACGGGCGGGCGGCGCTACTTGCGTGTGCACCGCACAATCAGTGCGCATGCGTCATGAATTTGACGATGCAGCGCAAGCTTCTGCCCCTTGACGCCTCGGCATCGGGTTGCCAAAGGGTCCGGGCCGCTTCTCTTACAAAGCGGTAAGACTTTGGGATCCCCCTGCGGGAGTTCAAGGCCGTCCGCACCGTCAACACGCCAATCCCCGCCAAAAGTTGGGAGATCGCGTTCACCGGGGTCGGGCGCAGCGATAGCGCCCCGGGCGTTTCGGTCCGCGAAAGTGGGCTGGGGTCCGGGGGATGTTTCAACTAGGGTGGAGACGCTCTCGCGCGACGACCCTCCGGCCAATCGTGCAAGACCAACCAGGAACTGGCGACAGATGCTCGACAAAAAACTGAAGACCACATTTTCCGCTCTCCTCGGCGCCGTCGCGCTGATGGCGAGCGCGCCGGCGTTCGCTCAGGATGCCGCCGCCCCGGCCGCTGCGGCTCCGGCCGCCGCGGCGCCCGCCGCCGCCGCCGCGCCTGCAGCGGTCCCAGCCGACCAGCAGGCTCCGCCCACGATCAAGAACGCGGGCAAGCTCAACGTCGGCACCATGTTCATGGACGCTGACCCGGTCGTGAAGGTGATCATGATCGGCCTGATGCTGGCCTCGATCCTCAGCTGGACGATCCTGGTCACCAAGATCCTCGAGTTCCGCGCGCTGAACCGCGTGTCGGACGGCTTCGTGGAAAATTTCCGCGGGGCCAAGTCGATCAACGACATCAACCGCATCGCGCTCTCCGAAGAGTTCGACGGCAATCCGCTGGCTGACATGGCCGCGGCGGCCGCGCAGGAGATCGAGCTCAGCCGCCAGGCCGGCCTCGCCATCACCGGCGAACACCGGGACAACACCGTCGGTCGCGCTCAGGCGGCGGTCGGCGCGGTCCAGGCGGCTCTGTCGCGGCGTCTTTCCGGCGGCATGCAGTACCTGGCGTCGGTCGGCTCCAACGGTCCCTTCATCGGGCTGTTCGGCACCGTCTACGGGATCATGAACTCGTTCATCGGCATCGCGAACACGAACACGACCAACCTGGCCGTCGTGGCGCCCGGCATCGCCGAAGCGCTTCTCGCCACCGGCCTCGGCCTGTTCGCCGCCATCCCCTCGGTTATCTTCTACAACTACTTCCAGACGCGCATCTCCTCGTACGGCGCGCGGACGGAAGGCTTTGTGGCCGAGCTGATGAACGCGATTTCCCGGCAGCTCGACAAGGGAGCGTAGTCTAGATGGCCGCCAAACTCTCGAGTGGAGGGGGCGGGCGCTATCAGGAAGCCTCGATGGCCGAGATCAATGTCACGCCCTTCGTGGATGTGATGCTGGTCCTGCTGATCATCTTCATGGTGGCCGCACCGCTGGCGAGCGTGACCGTTAAGGTCGTGCTTCCGCCAGCGGTCGCCAAGCCCGGCGTCAACCCTCCGAAACCGGTCTACATCTCGCTCCAACCTGGCGGAAACATCTTCATCCAGGACTTCCGGACCGACCTTCCAAGCCTCGGCGACGATCTGCGCAAGCAGCTCGGCAAGGTGCGGAACGTGACCAAGGAACGCATCTTTATCCGGGCGGACAAGGACGTGCTCTACGGCGACTTCATGGGCGTGATGAACATGCTGCAGGACAACGGGTTCTACAGCGTGGCTCTCGTCGGTGAAGACAATAACAAGTAGGTGGTGAGCCATGTCTGACACATCACCGCATGAAGCGATGCAGGTTCGGCACAACCCGTTTGACGACCCGAAACCCAAGGGTCGTCCCGGGCTGACGGTCGCGCTGATCCTCGCTGTCGGCGTGCACGCCGCCTTGGGCGTGTATCTTTGGAAGTCGCGGTTCGATCCGAAGTACAAGGAGTATTCGGACGAAGTGACGGACGTGGCGCTGATCAAGCCCGTTCCGCCTCCGCCGCCGCCGCCGCCGCCGCCGCCGCCGCCGCC
>NZ_JANXWD010000127.1 GCF_025351295.1 Phenylobacterium sp. | reverse complement strand
TCGCGAAGTCCGTCGAGTACGGCGGGTGGACGTACTTGTCGCAGATCACCTTAGCCTGCCCGCGGATCGCCCGCTCGAGCGCGGCGCCGGCCTTCTCTACCTCATCCGGCAGGCCCGCAGATGATGATCGCGGCGTGGCGCAAGCAGGCCATTGAGGGGCTGGCCGGGGTGTTCTCCGGCAAGGCCGAGGCGAGCGAGGGCGCCCGGGAGGGCGAGATCGATAAGCTGCATGCCAAGATCGGCCAACTGGTGGTCCGCGTCGGGGCGTTGAGATGTTGACGAACACACTAAATAGAACGTATCTAGCTGACAAGACACCAATATCTTGGCGGGCGGCGGCGATGCCGTCCGATGCCTCGCAGTCTTGAAGGCGCGACATGTTCAGTATCGGCCGGCTCTATCACCTGACCCATGTCGTGAGCGATCTCGACGCGGTGAACGCCTGGTATGACGAGGTCTTCTGTCCGCTGCGACCCTATGGCGGGCGCTCCGACGCCGCCATGCGCGATGCGGCCGTGCTCGTCTTCGGCAACTGCGTGATCGAGGCCGTTCAGCCCGCCCCCATCCCCGGCGGGGAAAACTCGGCCATCGGCCGGTTCCACGCGCGATTTGGCCAGCACATGCACTCCATCGCCATGTTCGCGGACAACCTGGCCGACCTCTGCGACCGGTTCCTGGATCATGGGGTGCGCCTGTCGGGGACCTTCGGCGAGAAGATCACCGAGCGGGGCACGAACAAAACACTCTGGACCCACCCCAAGGACACCCACGCCGTGCTGGAGTTCGCGGCCGTCCCGCGCTTTCACTTCGACCCGCGCTTTCACCCCAGCTGGTCGCAGGCGTTCTGGCGCATCCACCCACTGGGGCTCACCCAGATCTCCCACGTGACGGTGCTGTTCCGCGACCTCGGTGAAGCTCATCGGGTGTACGGCGAGATCCTCGGCGGCGAGCTGCTGCAATCGGAGGAGATCCCCGGCGAGCGCAGGAGCGCGTTCTATTCGCTGGGTCCGGAGATCATCATCGAGGCGCTGCAACCGCTGATCGAAACCTCGATCGAGGGCCAGGATCTGGCCCGGAACGGGGAAGGCATCCTGGGCTTCACCCTTCAGGTCCAGGACATCGCGGCTGCGGTCGAACATCTGGAGGCCAAAGGGCAGGTCATCCTGCGGCGGGACGCCGACAGCGTCACGCTCGATCCGGCCTGCGCCTTCGGCATGGTGCTGGGGTTCACTCAGCGCACGATTGGCTGAGCCCAGGCGCCGACGCTATGAGGGAGCGGCGCGCGCGTCGCCCCGGCGTGTTCGAATCCGAGGATCGTTGCTAGCGTGGCCGACATGATCCGGGACCGCTCATGACGAAAGCGCCAATCCGTTCGCCGCGCAATCGTCTGCAGCCCGAGGCGCGCAAGGCGCAGATCGTTGAGGCGGCCGCGGCGCTGATCACCCAGCAGGGTGTTCTGCCCCTTGAGATCGAAACGCTGAGCCAGGGCCTCGGGATCAGCAAGGGGCTGGTCTACAGCTACTTCCCGACCCAGTACGACCTGGTGAACGCGATCCTGCGCCACCATCTGCTGGGGCTGTTGACCGGTGGGCTGGAGGCCGCGTCCCGCGCCGTGGATCCGAAGGAACGGATCCGGCAGTGCGGCCTCTTCTACTTCGAATATGTCACCGCCAATGGGTCGTTGCTGCGCATCCTGCTGTCGGACCGCTACATGGCCGGCAGGATCGACGCCGATCTGAAGGCGGCGATCGAGCGCACCGCGCGCCGCCTGGTTCGCGCGCTGCGGAGCGAACTCGGGCTCCGCGCCCGCGACGCGTCACTGACCGTCAGCCTGCTTGCCGCGGTCCCCGAGGAAGCGGGCACGCATGTATTCAACAAGCGGGTCGATCCTGCGCTCGCGCGAGAACTCTGCCTGGAGTTTATGGCCGGAGCGCTGGAGCACCTGCGCGGGGCACAGAACGATCGGCGGCCGACAGCGCCCTGAGGCGCGCGCGGGCACCCTCCATCATAGTGTCCGCCAGCCGCTCGATCTCCTCGACGGGGGCCTTTCCCCGGCCCAGCAGGTGGCCAGCCCGTACGACGATCGCGGTAAGCATCATGGTGCCGGGCACGGCCAGATGGGCCGGAATGCCGTCCGCCGCCGCCATGCCCTCGGCCGTCGTCTGCGAGATCCACTCGCGACGGGTGTGGTGTTCCTCACGCAGCACGCCGCGAAGTTCGGCGCTCCCCAGGAGTGTCTGCAGCAGGCTCCCGCTGCGCGCGATGTAGCGGAGATAGGCGGAGAAGGATTTGCGCGCCTGGCGGTTGTACTCGCTCTCCGTATCGATCGCGCCCTGCAGCGTGGCATCCAGATCGGCCTGCTCGCGACGGGCGATATAAGCCAGGAGTTCCAGCTGGTTGGCGAAGTGGTTGTACGCCTGCGCCTCGCTGATCCCGACGCTCCACGCGACCCGCTTCATCGTCGCGGCATGCAGGCCGTCCTGCATGATGAGCTTGGCGGCGGCGTCGGCGATCTGGTCGCGCCGCGCGGCCAGCGGCAGGCGCGTGCGGCTGCGCCTGGACGGCGCGCGCTCGGCGGATATGACCACATCGGGCGCGCAGTCTTCCGGCCGGGGCGGCAGCGGCGGCGGAACCGCGGTCCGACGGGCCGAAGCGCCGGACCAGTAGCCGCGCGGCGGATGCGGCACCATCAGCCGGTCGCAGATCTTCGCCAGGCCGCCGCCGCTGATCTTGAACTCGGCGGCCAGCGCGCTCAGCGGCCGCGACCAGACCAGGTCGTAGAGCTGCTGGCGGGTCAGGCGATAGGTGGGCTCCAACGGCATGGCTTTCGAGCTGAGGACCGCTTCTGGTTAGGTCGCGCCGCGGGGGACGGCAACCCGGATCCGACTGCGTCAAGCCCTCGCCGCCACCCATTCGCCGGGGCTAATCCTGTCGGCATAGAGACGGCGGGCCAACGCGAACTCCACCACCTGACACCCGGCGGTCTGCAGCTGCGCGGCCACCCGAGGGTCGGCGCAATGACCGGTAAGGCTGAACTTCACCTGGGAGAGGTCCACGGTCACACCGACCGGCGTCGGCCAGCCGCCCAGGGCGTGGATCGTCCCACGCAACGCCATCAGCGTCGCGGCGGCCGATTGTGCGCCGGCGCCCGTCACCACGCAGGCCACGGCCCGGTCGCGGAGATCGGGACGTGCGTCGTCCCGCAGGTCCTGCAGCAGGTCCAGGGCGTTGGTCAGCAAGCTTGAGACGCCGCCGTGATGGACGGGCGTGGCGATCACCACGCCGTCCGCGGCGCGCATAGCCTCGACGAACTGCGCCTGCTGTGGCGTGCGCGCCGTGGCGACGGGGTCGTACGATGGCAGGCCCGCCAGGTACCTCCCGCCAAAGAACCGGGTGTTGGCGCCGGCGAGCTCTGCCGCCTTCAACACCGAGAGCAGCGCGATATCGGTGGCGGAGCCCTGTCCGGCGGATCCGCCAAGACCGACGATCAGCGGTGACCGGGGCTCGCGGCTTCGGCGGGACTGCATGACTTGGCTCCTCGACCTGAGATCATCTTCTCACAGATTGGTGCGTTCCTCAATAGATACCCGGCGTCAGCTGCCAGCAAGCCGGTACACATTGGTGGCCGTGCCTGAGAAGAGCGCCGCCTTCTCCCCCGCCGAAGCGCCGCCGACGATACGCTTGAAGGCGTTCCAGAGGGTGGCATAGCTGCAGGCGCCCATGTCCACGGGGAAGTTGCTCTCGAACATGCAGCGGCCGGCGCCGAACCCCTCGATACAGGTCTCGACGTAGGGCGCCCACTCCCCGGCAAGCTGCGCCGAGGACGCCCGCGGCTCGGCCAGGAACGAGGGGAAGTTGCAGCAGGCCATGCCCAGCCCGCCCAGCTTCACATGCACGTTCGGCGACCTGGCCAGCTCACCGATGTTGTCGCGCCAGACCGGGAAACGTTCCCCGAGCCTGCCCGAGTAGCGGCCGCGGCCCAGCGGCGTGCCCGCGTGGTTCAGGATGATCGTGGTGTCCGGGAAGGCGCGGGCCAGGTCGATCAGGTCCGGCAACTGGGGCTCCAGCAGCCAGGCGTCGAAGCTGAGCCCCATCGGCGCCAGATGTCTGAACCCGGCCCGGAAATCGTCGCGCAGGTATTGGCCGCCGTGCGGCCGGTTCAGTGGGCCCAGCACCTCAGGGTCGGCGTCCCAGGCAGCGCCGACGCGGATGCCGCGAAAGCGTCCGCCGCCCGCCTGGACGTGGGCCTCCAGCACCGCCTGGACGCCGTCGCCCAGGGTCAGGTCCGCACGGCCGACAATCCCGGCGCAGACCCGCGATGGCCCGTAGATCCCGCTGGCGCTCATCGCCGCCACGCCGTTCACGAACTCGGTTTCGCCGACCGGGCGCAGCGCCTCGGGGACGTCGGCGCGGTAGAAGGCGACGCAATCCAGGAACACGGTGGCGATGACGTTGTGGCCGGATCCAATGTCGGCCAGCAACTCATCCAGCAGGTAGCGCTGCGCCGGCGCGATGGCGGTCAGGAACGGGTGCTGCGGCCCGGCTTGCGCCGGCGCCATGCTTCGATCCCAGAGGTGGTGATGCGGATCGACGATCGGCAGGTGTGGCTCAAGGATGGGTTCCGCCATGACGTCCCTCCCTTGCCGGTTAATCAGGACTGACCGGCCGGTTGTAGGCGCGAGGCGCCGCCGCGCCCCGCGACTACCGCTTCACGATTAGAACTTGGCGTCGAGGGAGACCCCAACGTGCCGGAAGGCTTCCGGCCCGAAGTTCTGCGCGTAGCCACCCGGATTCAGCGCCTGGACGGGGTACGGCGAAATGTTGCTGACCCAGTGCTTGTTGAGCAGGTTCGTTGCGAAAAGGCTGACCCGATAGCGTCCGTCGTCGGTCGACAGGCCGACTTGTCCCCCCAGCAGCCCGAACGACTTTTGGACGGCGAAGGGGTCGGCGTTGGGCAGGTAGTTCACGTCGCTCTGCCAGTTCCAACTCGCGCTGAAGTGGCCCGTCAGCGAAGAGATCAGGTTCGGGCGGTCGTAGGAGACGACGACGGCGGACTGGAATTCCGGAGCCCCGGCGACACGATTGCCCTTGGCGTTGACCGTCCCGGGAAGATTTGGCGCGACGCCACAGCCCGGCTGCGGCGGCGACGCGGGATACGGCGGCGTCGGTTCCGTGTGAGCCCAGCAGGGCACGCCGGGGAAGTCCCCATATTCGTTGTCCAGGTACGTCGCCGCGACGCTCACGGTCAGGCCCGACACGGGCGCCGCGACCACCTGGGCCTCGATGCCCCGGCTCTTGAGCGATCCGGCGTTTAGGATCCTGGACACCGTGGTCGTGGTTCCGCCGATGCCGATGGGGATGGTGACCTGGGCCTGGAAATCCTTGTAGTCGGTCACGAAGGCCGCGACGTTGACGACCAGCCGGCGATCGAAGAACGACGACTTCAGGCCAGCCTCGTAGGATGTCGGAATCTCCGGCTTGATGGACTGATCGATGGCGCCCGCCGTGAGCAGCGCGCCACCGAGCGTCAGGGCGCTGAAACCCGGGCCTTTGTAGCCGCGCGCGACCGTCACATAGCCCATCACGTCGGGCGTGAACTGGTTGTCCAGCGTGACACGCCACGAGAAGTTGGTCTCCGACACCTGCTGCTCGATCGCCGGGAAGCAGTTGGCCCTGCGCGTGCCGGAGACCACCGCGGGGTCGTTCAGCCGGAAACATGGCGTCACGTACGGGCCATCGAAGCCGACGTGGTTGAAGCTCGCGAACGGCGGCGTCGCGGGCGGAGCCACGGGCGCCGGCACGCCGAGCAGTAACGGAAGCGACGGATCATATACCCCGCCAGTGGTGTAGTTCAGCTTCAGCTCGTCCCGCGTGACACGGCCACCGACCCGTAGGGACAGTTGATCGTTGAAGTGGAAGGCCCCCTGCCCGAAGGCGGCATAGCTGTCACCGGTCACGTGGGCCCGCGCACCGTTGGCGCCGACGACAGCCGTCGGCGGAGCGACGATAGTTCCGGCAAGGGGAGCGGTGAAGGTTCCGGCCTGCGCGATGAGGCCCAGGTTGTTCTGGTGGGAATAGTAGAGCCCGGCCACGTAGTCGAACTTCTCGCCCAGTGGCGAGACCACTCTCAACTCCTGGCTCGTGCTCTGGAAGTTGATGTACTGGCCAGTGCCGTTCGCGAAGTTATAGCTCGCCAGGTCGGCATCGTAGAAGTTGCGGCGCTTCGTCTGGTTGTAGGCGCTGATTGAGGTAACCTGGAATCCGTTCCAGTCGTACTCGGCCGTCAGCGAGATGTTCTGCAGCCTGCCCCAGCCATTCACGTCACCATCAGCGGCGACCTCGAAGTTGTTAGGACCCGGGACCACGCCGAAGGCCGCGGCGGACAAGCCGAAGGCCCGGGTGGGATTGACGCTGACCCGCACAGTTGAGGAGCAGCAGTATACGCCGGTGTATGAGGCACCGGCATTTAGCACGAAGCTGAGCTTGTCGG
>NZ_JANXWD010000138.1 GCF_025351295.1 Phenylobacterium sp. | reverse complement strand
CCGCATGGCCGATCCAGGGCCTGTTCCGCCACTTCCGCCACGAAGTGGAGGAACGCATCAACACCTACCGCGCGCGCAAGGGCAGCTATGCCGGCGCCACGATCGCGGCGGAGTAGGGCGAATGAGCGGCTATACTCTCTATCCTCCAGAGCCGATGTCTGAGGCTGCCGTTCGTGCGGTGCTCGCGCTAGCGCCGATGGCTTTGCTTACCGCGGTCGGATTTCGAATGGGGCGGGGTTGGTTGGTCTCGAGCCTGCCGTGGATCTTGGTCGGGTTGGCCGCCGCGATTTATGCGGTGCCTGCCGTAAGGCTGTTTGCGGGAAACGGAGTGGTGGGCACCTTTCTACTGTTCCTGCATCTTATTGAAAAAATTGGGCCATTCGTCACGATCCTGGGTCTCGCCGTGCTAGCGACGCTGGGGGCCAAGAAGGCTTCTAACAAGTCGGAGCCCGCCTGATGCCTATCGCCAAGGTCGACGGGGTCGAGGTCGAGTTCGAAGCTGGGATGAATGTCCTGCAAGTGGCTGAACTTGCGGGGAAAGAAATCCCGCGGTTCTGCTATCATGAGCGGCTGAGCATCGCCGGCAACTGCCGCATGTGCCTGGTCGAGGTGAAGCCCGGGCCGCCGAAGCCGCAGGCCAGCTGCGCGCTGCCGGCGGCCGAGAACATGGAGATCTTCACCGACACGCCGATGGTGAAGAAGGCGCGGCGCGGGGTGATGGAGTTCCTGCTCATCAACCATCCGCTGGACTGCCCGATCTGCGACCAGGGCGGCGAGTGCGACCTGCAGGACCAGGCCATGGGCTATGGCCGCGACGACAGCCGCTATGCCGACAACAAGCGCGCGGTCGAAGAGAAGTTCATGGGGCCGTTGATCAAGACGGTCATGACCCGCTGCATCCAGTGCACGCGTTGCGTCCGGTTCATCACCGAGGTGGCCGGGGTGCCGGAGATCGGTCTGATAAGTCGCGGCGAAGACGTTGAAATCACGACCTATCTGGACAAGGCCGTGATGTCGGAGCTGTCGGCCAACATCATCGACCTGTGCCCGGTGGGCGCGCTGACGTCCAAGCCCTATGCGTTCAACGCGCGGCCCTGGGAGCTGAAGAAGACCGAGAGCGTCGACGTGATGGACGCCCTGGGCTCGGCGATCCGGGTGGATGCTCGCGGCGCCGCGGTGCTGCGGGTGCTGCCGCGCACCAACGAGGCGATCAACGAGGAGTGGATCTCCGACAAGACCCGCTATGCGGTGGACGGGCTGGCGCGGCAGCGTCTGGACCGGCCGTTCCTCCGCGAGGGCGGACGGCTGCGGGCGGCAAGCTGGGCCGAGGCGTTCGACGCGGTGGCGGCCAAGCTCCAGGCGGCAAGCCCGGACCGGATCGGGGTGATCGCCGGCGACCTGCAGGACGCGGAGTCCATGAAGGCGGCGCTCGACCTGTTCGGTGGCATGGGCGTGAAGAGCCTGGACTGCCGCCAGGACGGCATGGCGCTGGGCGGGGGCCAGCGCGAAAGCTGGCTTCTCAACTCGACGATCCAGGGCCTTGAAGACGCTGACGTTATCCTGCTGGTCGGGACCAATCCGCGGCTTGAGGCACCGGTGCTCAACGCGCGGCTGCGCAAGCGCTGGATGGCCGGGGCGCTGAGGATAGGGGTGATCGGCGAGGCGGCCGACCTGACCTACCAGTACGACTACCTGGGCGCTGGGCCTGCGGCGTTGTCGGGCCTGGGCAAGGCCAAGGGCGCGTTCATGGACGTGCTGCAGGCGGCCAAGGCGCCGGCGATCATCGTCGGCGCGGGCGCGCTGAGCCGGGCCGATGGCGCAGCCGTGTTGCAGGCCGCCGCCGGGGTAGCCAAGGCCTTCAACATGGGCTGGAATCTGCTGCACACCGCGGCCAGCCGGGTTGGCGGCCTCGACCTCGGCTTCGTGCCCGCCGACGGCGGCAAGACGGCCGGCGAGTTGGTGGCCAAGGGTGGGGCGGACGTGCTGATCCTGCTGGGCGCCGACGAGCTCGATCTCAGCCGGACCGACGCCTTCGTGGTCTACCTCGGCACCCACGGCGACGCGGGCGCGCACCGCGCTGACGTGATCCTGCCGGGCGCGGCCTACACCGAGAAGAACGGGCTCTACGTCAACACCGAGGGCCGAGTGCAGATGGGCCTGCGCGCCGTCTATCCGAAGGGCGAGGCCAAGGAGGACTGGGCGATTCTGCGCGCGCTCAGCGAGCGCCTGGGCGCCAAGCTACCCTACGACACCCTGGACCAGCTGCGGGCGAAGCTGTTCGCCGACCATCCCACGTTTGGGCGCATCGACTATGTGCCGTCGACGCCAGGCGCGATCGACCTAGGCGCGCTGGGGGCAAAGGGGCCGCTGTCGGACGCGCCGTTCGCCGGGTCGGCGCGGAGCTTCTACCTGACCAATCCCGTCGCCCGCGCCAGCGTGACGATGGCCGAATGCGCCTCGCTCGCCTCGAGCGCGACCAAGATCGCGGCGGAGTAGGGGCATGAATGACCTTCCGCTCATCCCGGCGAACGCCGGGACTCAAATGGAAAAACTCTGGACTGGGCTCGATGCGCGCAGCGCGTCTCGCGCCGAACGCCAGCGCCTTGCGATCTGGGTCCCGGCCTTCGCCGGGATGAGCGGTCGGGGGGTGTCGCTCTGATGGAATTCTTCAACACGCCCGTCGGCTGGACGATCTGGACGGTGTCCCACATCCTGCTGATTACGGTGGTCCTGCTGCTGACCATCGCCTTCGTGATCTATGGCGACCGCAAGATCTTTGCTGGGGTGCAGGCCCGGAAGGGGCCCAACGTGGTCGGGCCGTTCGGCCTGCTGCAGTCGTTCGCCGACCTGGGCAAGTTCCTGATCAAGGAGCTGGTGATCCCGGCGGGCGCCGACAAGCCGGTGTTCCTGCTGGCGCCGCTGATCAGCGTCACGCTGGCGCTGGGCGGCTGGGCGGTGATGCCGGTCGCGCCGGGCTGGAGCGTCTCCAACATCAATGTGGGCGTGCTCTACCTGTTCGCCGTGTCGTCCCTGGGCGTCTACGGGATCATCATGGGCGGCTGGGCGTCCAACTCGAAGTACCCGTTCCTGGGCGCGCTGCGCTCAGCGGCGCAGATGGTCAGCTATGAGGTCTCGATCGGCTTCGTGATCATCACCGTCATCCTGCTGAGCGGCAGCCTGAACCTCAACCAGATCACCCAGGCCCAGGCCGGCTGGTTCTGGAACTGGAACATGTTCGGCGGCGGGTGGAAGAACCTGCCGCTGATCCTGATCATGTTCCCCATGGGGGTGATCTTCTTCATTTCCGGGCTGGCGGAAACCAATCGTCCGCCGTTCGACCTTCCGGAAGCCGAGTCCGAACTCGTAGCGGGCTATGCCGTGGAATACGGTTCTACGCCTTACATGCTGTTCTACCTGGCCGAGACCTCGAACATCGTGCTGATGAGCGGGCTGATGGCGGTACTGTTCCTGGGCGGCTGGAACGCGCCCTGGCCGACGCCCTACCTCGACCACGTGCCCTTTGCCTGGATCGCCAGCCTGCACGGCCTGGTGATCTTCGCGATCAAGACCTTCTTCGTGTTCTTCATGAACGCGATGGTGCGCTCGATCGTCCCCCGCTACCGCTACGACCAACTGATGCGGCTGGGCTGGAAGGTGTTCCTGCCGACCTCGCTGGTGGCCGTCGCCGTGGTGGCGGGATGGCGCGTCTACACGGGGTTCGGCGCATGATGCGGACAGCAGCGGTCCTGGCGGCGGTGATGTTGGCGGCCGTGGCGCTCGGCGCCTGCTCGAACATGGGCGGGGTCGGCGCCGGCCACAACGGCGGCATCGCCACCTATGACGACCTGAAGGACGCCACCGCCAAATGCGCGGCCAAGGGCGGTCACCTGAAGCTGCAACGCAACGGCGACGCGCAGCACCTGGAAGACTACGCCTGCGAGAAGGACAAGTGATGCTGGGCCGGATCGGACAGGCGTTCAAAGGGGCCATGCTGCTGGACTTCGTCGGGGCCTTCGGCCTGGGCATGAAGTACATGATCGCGCCCAAGAAGACGGTGCAGTTCCCGCACGAGCGCGGCCCGCAGAGCCCGCGGTTCCGCGGCGAGCACGCGCTGCGCCGCTATCCGAACGGCGAGGAACGCTGCATCGCGTGCAAGCTGTGCGAGGCGATCTGCCCGGCCCAGGCGATCACCATCGAGGCCGAGCCGCGCGCGGACGGCAGCCGGCGCACGACCCGCTACGACATCGACATGGTCAAGTGCATCTACTGCGGCCTCTGCCAGGAGGCCTGCCCGGTGGACGCCATCGTCGAAGGCCCGAACACCGAGTTCTCGGTCGAGACCCGCGAGGAGCTCTACTACGACAAGGCGCGACTGCTGGACAACGGCGACCGCTGGGAGCGGGAGATCGCGAAGAACATGGAACTGGACGCGCCGTACCGCTAAACCCCGCGGCGCGATTCCGCCGCCCCGTTCTAAAGCGTAATTCGAAGGACTTTAGAGAGCCGAAATGGCCCTGCAGGCGATCGCATTCTATCTGATGGCCGCCATCACCCTGGTGGCCGGATTCTGCGTGGTTTCGGCCCGCAATCCGGTCCACTCGGTGCTGTGGCTGATCCTGGCCTTCTTCTCGGCCGCCGGGCTGTTCGTGCTGCTGGGGGCGGAGTTCCTGGCGATGCTGCTGGTGGTCGTCTACGTCGGCGCCGTCGCCGTGCTGTTCCTGTTCGTGGTGATGATGCTGGACGTGGACTTCGCGTCGCTGCGGCAGGGCTTCGCGCGCTACATGCCGGTCGGCCTGCTGGTCGCCGCAGTGCTGGCGGTGGAGATGATCCTGGTCTCCACCACGGTGGCCACCCGCGGGGCGGCCAAGGCCAGCCTGGGGCCGATGGCCTCAGGGACATTGGCATCAGGCGCAGGGGTCAGCGTGACCAACGCCGAGGCGATCGGCCGGGTGCTCTACACGGACTATGTCTACTTCTTCCAGGCGGCGGGCATGGTGCTGCTGGTGGCGATGATCGGGGCCATCGTGCTGACGCTGCGCCACAAGCCCGGCGTAAAGCGGCAGGTGATCATGAACCAGGTGCTGCGGACCCCCGCCACCGGCATGCGCATGGTCAACCCCCGTTCTGGCGAAGGAATCGGGTCAGGCGAGGGGATCGGCGAGTGACGAGCATCGGCCTGTCCCACTACCTGGCGGTGGCCGCCATCCTGTTCACGATCGGGGTGTTCGGCATCTTCGTGAACCGCAAGAACATCATCGTCATCCTGATGTCGATCGAGCTGATGCTGCTGGCCGTGAACATCAACCTGGTGGCCTTCTCGGTCTTCCTGGGCAACGTCACCGGGCAGATCTTCGCCATGTTCGTGCTCACCGTGGCCGCCGCCGAGGCCGCCGTGGGCCTGGCCATCCTCGTCACCTTCTTCCGCAACCGCGGCGACATCGCCGTGGACGACGCCTCGATGATGAAGGGCTAGCGTTCGTGGATCCCAAGCTCCTCGTCACGATCATCCTGTTCGGCCCGCTGATCGGCGCGGCCGTGGCCGGGCTGTTCGGCCGCCGGCTGGGCGACACGGTCTCGATGGCGGTGACCACCGGCTTCCTGATGCTGTCGGCCGTGCTGTCGTGGGTGGTGTTCAGCCAATGGACCTGGGGTGGGCTGCAGCCGTTCCTGGTGACCTATGCGCCGTTCATCACCGTGGGCAATTTCGTCTCCAACTGGTCGTTCCGGCTGGATGGGCTTAGCGCGGTGATGCTGGTGGTGGTGACCACGGTCTCGTCCCTCGTGCACCTGTATTCGTGGGGCTACATGGCCGAGGACGGGTCCAAGCCCCGGTTCTTCAGCTACCTGTCGCTGTTCACCTTCGCCATGCTGGCGCTGATCAGCGCCTCGGACTTCATGCAGCTGTTCTTCGGCTGGGAAGGCGTGGGCCTGGCCAGCTACCTGCTGATCGGCTTCTGGTTCCACAAGCCCACCGCCAACGCCGCGGCGATCAAGGCCTTCGTGGTCAACCGGGTCGGCGACTTCGGCTTCGCGCTCGGCATCATGACCGTGTTCTGGGCCTACGGGACCATCCAGTTCGCGCCGCTGTTCCCGCAGATCGGCGCCTCGGTCCCGCGCGGCTGGGACTTCGCCGGCGGCCACTTCGCCCTGGTCGACCTGGCCTGTTCGCTGCTGTTCGTGGGCGCCATGGGGAAGTCGGCGCAGTTCTTCCTGCACACCTGGCTGCCGGACGCCATGGAGGGCCCGACCCCGGTGTCGGCCCTGATCCACGCGGCGACCATGGTGACCGCCGGCGTCTACATGGTCTGCCTGTTGTCGCCGATGTTCGAATATGCGCCGGTGGCCAAGCACATCGTGGTGGTGATCGGCGCGGTGACGGCGCTGTTCGCCGCGACGGTGGCGCTGACCCAGAACGACATCAAGCGGGTGATCGCCTACTCGACCTGTTCGCAGCTGGGCTACATGTTCATGGCCGCGGGCGTCGGCGCCTACCAGGCCTCGATGTTCCACCTTTTCACCCACGCCTTCTTCAAGGCGCTGCTGTTCCTGGGCGCCGGCTCGGTGATCCACGGGATGGCGCACGAGCAGGACATGCGCCGCTACGGCGGGCTGGCGAAGTACCTGCCGGTGACCTTCGCGGTGATGACCATCGGGACCATCGCCATCACCGGCCTGGGCATCCCGGGCCTGGAGCTGGGCTTCGCCGGTTTCTATTCCAAGGACTCGATCATCCGCGCGGCCTATTCGGCCGGGGCGGCGGGCGACCCGCTGGGCTACTTCGCCTTCGTGATGGCGGTGTTCGTGGCCGGGCTGACAGCCTTCTATTCCTGGCGGCTGGCGTTCTTCACCTTCAACGGCCATGCGCGGTGGACGAGCGAGGACCTCGAGCATCACTGGCACAACCGCGACCACGTGCACGACGACACCCATGGCGACCACGCCCATGCGGACACGCACGCCGAGCCGGATCACGCCGGCCATGGGCGCGGCCACGAGCACAAGCCGCACGAGAGCCCCTGGACCATGCGCCTGCCGCTGATCCTGCTGTCGATCGGGGCGGTGTTCGCGGGCTTCGCCTTCACCGAGAAGTTCATCGGCGTTGACCACATCGCGTTCTGGAAGGGCGCGATCTTCGCCGCCGCCAACAACCACGTGCTGGTCGAGCACGAGGCGCCCTGGTGGATCGCCCAGTCGCCGCTGATCGTCTCGGTCGTAGGCCTGCTGGTCGCCGCCTACATGTACATCCTGCGCGAGGGAATGGGCGCGCGCCTGGCCGCGCAGGGCGGGCCGCTCTACGAGTTCTTCTACAACAAGTGGTTCTTCGACGAGCTGTACCAGGCGACGTTCGTGCGCGGGGCGCAGTGGCTGGGCGACCTGTTCTGGAAGGGCGGCGACCAGCGGATCATCGACGGGCTGGGGCCTGACGGGATCTCGGCGCTGTCGGTGCAGGTGGGCAAGGGCGTCGGGCGGATCCAGTCCGGCTATGTCTACCACTATGCCTTCGTCATGCTCCTGGGCGTCGCGGGTCTACTGACCTATGCCCTCTGGGCGTGGAACGCCTGAGGGGGATGACCATGCCGCTTCTCTCCCTCATCACCTTCGCGCCCCTGGTGGGCGTGGCCACGATCCTGGGCCTGCGCCTGACGGCCAGGGCCGACGACGCGAAGAACATCAACGCCACCAAGTGGATCGCCCTGGTCACCACCCTGGCCACCCTGGCGCTCTCGGTGCTGCTGGTGGCGCGCTACAATCCCAACGACTGGGGCTTCCAGTTCGTCGAGGAGACCCCCTGGTTCGCGGGGATCGCCTACCGGATGGGCGTGGACGGCATCTCGGTGCTGTTCGTGCTGCTGACCGCCTTCCTGATGCCGCTGTGCATCGCGGCCTCCTGGAAGACGATCGAGACCCGCATCCACGAATATATGATCGCCTTCCTGCTGCTGGAGACCCTGGTGATCGGGGTATTCTGCGCGCTGGACCTGGTGGTGTTCTACGTCTTCTTCGAGTTCGGCCTGGTGCCGATGTTCCTGATCATCGGCATATGGGGCGGGCAGCGGCGGATCTACGCCGCCTTCAAGTTCTTCCTCTACACCCTGCTAGGCTCGGTTCTGATGCTGGCGGCGATCCTGTTCATGATCGGTACGGCGCACACCAGCTCGATCCCCGAGCTGATGAACTACCACTTCAGCCCCGCCGTGCAGACCTGGCTGTGGCTGGCGTTCTTCGCCTCGTTCGCCGTGAAGATGCCGATGTGGCCGGTTCATACGTGGTTGCCCGACGCCCACGTCGAGGCGCCGACCGCGGGCTCGGTGATCCTGGCCGGCATCCTGCTGAAGATGGGCGGGTACGGCCTCCTGCGCTTCAGCCTGCCGATGTTCCCCGACGCCTCGCACCTGTTCACGCCGCTGATCTTCGCCATGAGCGTGATCGCCGTGATCTACACCTCGCTGGTGGCCTTCCGGCAGACCGACGTGAAGAAGCTGATCGCCTATTCCTCGGTGGCCCACATGGGGCTGGTGACCATGGCGATCTTCTCCGGCAACGCCCAGGGCGTGCAGGGGGCGATCTACCAGATGCTGAGCCACGGGGTGATTTCGGGCGCGCTTTTCCTCTGCGTCGGCGTGATCTACGACCGCATGCACACCCGCGAGATCGACTTCTACGGCGGGCTGGTGAACCGCATGCCGTGGTACGCGGCGGTGTTCATGCTGTTCTCGATGGGCAATGTCGGCCTGCCGGGGACCAGCGGCTTCGTGGGCGAGATCCTGTCGGTGGTGGGCGCCTACAAGGCCTCGACCTGGACGGCGATCCTGGCCACCACCGGGGTGATCCTGTCGGCGGTCTACATGCTGACGCTGTATCGCCGGGTGGTGATGGGCACGATCACCAATCCCAAGCTGGAGGCCATCACCGACCTCGAAAACCGCGAGATCGCGATCTTCACGCCGCTGATCGTCGCCACCCTGTACCTGGGCGTGCAGCCCAATGCCGTGTTCAACCTGACCGCCGCCTCGGTGGACCACCTCGTGCGGGTCTATCAGGCGACGACCGGCGGGTGAGGGGCCTTTCATGACCATCTCCGCCAACCTGGCGTTCGCACTTCCCGAACTGATCCTGGCCGGCAGCGCGTTGCTGCTGCTGGTGGCCGGGGCATTCGCACCGACCCAGCTGCGGCTGGTGGGCGCCGGCGCGGTCGTGGCCCTGGTTGCCGCCGCCATCGCCGCGGCCGTCCAGCCCTACGGCCGGGCGTTCAGCGGCAGCCTGGTCTCCGACGCCGGGACGGTGTTCGGCGAGGTGGCGATCTACGTCGCCTCGGCCGTGGCCATCCCGCTGGGGATCGCCTGGTTCGAGCGCCGCGGGGTGCGCAACTTCGAGTTCCCGGTGCTGATCCTGCTGGCGGCGCTGGGCATGGGGATGATGGTGGCGGCGGGCGACCTGATCGCGCTCTACATCGGCATCGAGCTGCAGTCGCTGGCGCTCTACGTCCTGGCGGCCATGCAGCGCGACAACGCCAAGGCCTCGGAGGCCGGGCTGAAGTATTTCGTGCTGGGCGCGTTGTCGTCCGGCCTGCTGCTGTATGGGGCCAGCCTGATCTACGGCTTCGCGGGCTCGACGGTGTTCAGCCAGATCGCCATCGCAGCGGCCGGCGGGGCCAATACCGGGCTGCTGTTCGGCCTGGTGTTCCTGATCTGCGGCATCGCCTTCAAGGTCTCCGCCGCGCCGTTCCACATGTGGACGCCGGACGTCTACGAGGGCGCGCCGACCCCGGTGGTGGCGTTCTTCGCCGCGGCGCCGAAGCTGGCGGCCATGGTGCTGTTCACCCGCGTCCTGGCCAACGCCTTCCCGGGCGCGGCGCATCAGTGGCAGCAGGTGCTGGTGGCGCTGGCGCTGATCTCGGTGGCGGTGGGGGCGTTCGCCGGCCTGGTGCAGAAGAACCTCAAGCGGCTGTGGGCCTACTCCTCGATCGCCAATATCGGCTACGCGCTGCTGGGCCTGGCCTCGGGCACCGCCGAGGGCGTGCAGGCCATGCTGGTGTTCATGGTGCTCTACATGATCGACGTCACCGGCTTCTTCGCCTGCCTGGCGGCGCTGTCGCGCAAGGGGCGGCCGATGGAGACCATCGACGACATGGCGGGGCTGATGAAGGAACAGCCGGGCATCGCGCTCGCGATGACCGCCTTCTCGCTCTCCGCCCTGGGCCTGCCGCCGTTCTCCGGTTTCTTCGGGAAAGTCTATGTGTTCAAGGCGGCGCTGAACGCCGGCCTCTGGGGGCCGGCGGTGATCGGGCTGGTCGGCTCGGTGGTCGCGGCCTTCTATTACCTGAAGCTGATCAAGGCGATGTGGTTCGACGGCAGCGCGGGCACGACCGACAAGCCGCCGTTCGAGGCGCGCGCCATCGCGGTGGCCACAGCCCTGTTCGCCTTCCCGGTGGTGATCCTGGCCCTGAAGGGCCTGGACGCCGCGGCGGCCACCGCGGCCCGCGCCTTCGGCCTGGCCTAGGGATTGACCACCACGATCAGATCGCAACCCCGTTCCGCTCATCCCCGCGAAGGCGGGGACCCAAACGACGCTGGGGAGTCCGCGACGCGGTGGCCGCTCCACTGGCTCAGCTTGGGTCCCCGCCTTCGCGGGGATGAGCGGCAAGGGGAGGGGCCTTGACCGCCCACCCTCCCATCGAAGCCTACGACGAGCTCGATTCCACCAACGCCGAGGCGCGCCGCCGTGCGGAGGCGGGCGAGGTCGGGCCGGTGTGGATCACGGCCGGCGTGCAGACCGCCGGGCGCGGGCGGCGGGGCCGGAACTGGTCGACGCAACGGGGCAACCTGGCGGCGACCCTGCTGACCCTCACCGACCGGCCCCCGGCCGAGGCCGCGCAGCTGTCGTTCGTGGCGGCGCTGGCGGCGTGCGACCTGGCCGACACCTGCCTGGGTCCCGGCGCGGCGCGGCTGAAGTGGCCCAACGACGTACTGGTGCAGGGCCGCAAGGCCGTCGGCATCCTGGTGGAGTCCGGCGTGCGGGCCGACGGGCGGCTGTGGCTGGCGGTGGGGATCGGGGTGAACCTGGCCCACGCGCCGCAGGACCTGGAGCGGCCGGCCACCGCCTTCGCCGAGCACATGGCCGGGCCGCCGCCTCAACCCCTGGCCGCGCTGGAGGTGCTGGCCGCGGCGTTCGCGCGCTGGCGCCGCGCCTGGGAAACGCAGGGGTTCGTCCCCATATCGGCCAGCTGGAGCGCCCGGGCGACCGGGATCGGACAACGCTGCGAGGCGCGGCTGCCGAACCGGACGCTGGCCGGGGTGGCGGAAGGCCTGGATACGGACGGCGCGCTGCGGCTTCGGCTGGACGACGGCGGGCTGGAGCGAATAACCGCGGGCGACGTGTTCTTCGGAGGCGTGTGAGATGCTGCTGGCCATCGAACAGGGCAACACCAACACCCTCTTCGCGGTGCACGACGGGACCGTGTGGATCGCCCAGTGGCGGGCGGCCACCCATTCCAGCCGCACGGCCGATGAATATGCGGTGTGGCTGTCGCAACTTCTGGGGATGGCCGGTCTGGCGCTGGGCGCCTTCACCGGCTGCATCATCTCCAGCGTGGTGCCGCAGTCGATTTTCAACCTGCGCAACCTGGCGCGGCGGTATCTGCACGTGGAGCCGCTGGTGATCGGCGAGAACGTTGACCTGGGCATCGAGATCCGGATCGAGAAGCCGTCCGAGGCCGGCGCCGACCGCCTGGTCAACGCCATCGGCGCACACATCGTCTATCCGGGCGACTTGATCGTCATCGACTCAGGCACGGCGACCACCTTCGACGTGATCGCCGCCGACGGCGGGATGGAGGGTTGCGCCATCGCGCCAGGGATCAACCTCAGCATGGAAGCGTTGCACCAGGCGGCGGCCAAGCTGCCGCGGGTGGCGATCCAGCGGCCGCGCGGCAACACCGCGATCGGCAAGGATACGGTGGCCTCGATGCAGTCGGGGGTCTTCTGGGGCTATATCGCCCTGATCGAGGGCCTGGTGACGCGGATCAAGGCCGAATGGGGCAAGCCGATGACGGTCGTGGGCACCGGCGGCGTGGCCTCGCTTTTCCATGGCGCAACGGACGCCATCGACCACTTCGATCCGGATCTGACGATCCGGGGCATGCTCGAGATTTACCGCCGGAACACGGCGAAGGGATAGATGGCCAAGCGTAGTCAAGACGACGAACTCGTATTCCTGCCGCTGGGCGGGTCGAACGAAATCGGCATGAACTTCAACCTGTATGGCTTCGGGCCGCCGCACGATCGCAAGTGGATCGTGGTGGACCTGGGCGTCACCTTCGGCGACCAGACGACGCCCGGCGTCGAACTGATCCTGCCCGACCCCGCGTTCATCGAGGAGCATGCCCACCGCATCCTGGGCATCGTGCTGACCCATGCCCACGAGGATCACGTCGGCGCGGTGGCCTGGCTGTGGCCACGGCTGAAGGCGCCCGTCTACGCGACGCCGTTCACGGCCTTCATCCTGCGCGAGAAGCTGCGGGAGAAGGACCTGCTGGACGAGGTTTCGATCACAGAGGTGCCGCTGGGCGGCTCGATCGAGCTGGGGCCGTTCAAGATCGACCTGATCACCCTCACCCACTCGATCCCGGAGCCCAACGGCCTGGCGATCCGCACCCCGCTGGGGGTGATCCTGCACACCGGCGACTGGAAGATCGACCCGGACCCGCTGCTGGGCGGGCCGACCGACTCGGACTTCATCCGCAAGCTGGGCGACGAGGGCGTGCTGGCGATGGTCTGCGACTCGACCAACGTCTTCGTGGACGGCCACGCCGGGTCCGAGGCCGAGGTGCGCGACAAGCTGATCCCGCTGATCGGCACCCTGAAGGGCAAGGTGGCGGTGGCCTGTTTCGCGTCCAACGTGGCGCGGATGGACAGCGTGATCCGCGCGGCCGAGGCCAACGGCCGGCGCGTCTGCCTGGTCGGTCGCTCGATGCACCGGATGGCGGCAGCGGCCAAGTCGGTGGGCATGCTGCAGGACATCAAGCCGTTCCTGGACGACAACGAGGCCAAGCACCTGCCGCCCAAGGCGGTGCTGTATCTGTGCACCGGTAGCCAGGGTGAGCCGCGCGCGGCCCTGTCGCGGATCGCCGAGGGGACCCACCCGCACGTGAACCTGGGCGCCAACGACGCCTGCCTGTTCTCCAGCCGGGTGATCCCCGGCAACGAGATCCCGATCCGCAATCTGCAGAACAAGCTGACCGAGCGCGGCGTGCGGCTCTACACCGAGCGCGACCACCCGGGCATCCACGTCTCCGGCCACCCGTGCCGCGACGAGCTGGCGGAGATGTACAGCTGGGCGCGGCCGGAGATCGCCGTGCCGACCCACGGCGAGCGCCGCCACCTGATGGAGCACGCCGCCTTCGCCAGGGACCTGCAGGTGCCGCAGCAGGTGACGCCGCGCAACGGCGACATGGTGCGCCTGGCCCCGGGCCGCGCCGAGATCATCGACGAGGTGACGGCCGGGCGGCTCTATGTGGACGCCGGCGTGGTGGTGCCGGAGAACGGCGACGCGCTGCGCGAGCGCCGGCACGCGGCGTTCAACGGAGTGATCGCGGTGTCGGTGGTGCTGGACGGTCGGGGCAGAATCGTCTCGGGCCCGCAGGTCCGTGCCCTGGGCCTGCCCACCGCGAACGAGGAACACCTGGACGACGTCCTGGACGACTTGGCCGACGAGGCCGAGACCGCGCTGAAGCGGCTCAAAGGCGACGACCTGGAGCTGGACGAGAGCATCGAAAAGGCCATCTCCCGCGGCGTGAAAAAAGCCAGCCAACGCATCTGGGGCCGCCGCCCGGTGGTGGAAACCACGGTGCTGCGGATTTAGCCCCTATCCTTCCTCCGCTCATCCCGGCGAAGGCCGGGATGAGCGGGTCAGGTTGCCGCCGCCGCCGCCAACCCGAGCCCGTCGATCGCGGCCATCTGGGCCGGGTCCAGAGGGCCCTCGGCTTCCGCCCCGACGCACTGGGCAAGTTCGTGGCGGTTCTTTACGCCCAGGACCAGGGTGTCGATGTTGGGCATGGACAGGGCGTAGCGATGGGCGATGGCGGCGGGATCTTCGCCCCATTGTGCGCAGAGCTCGCGGAACGGACCGGCGCGGGTGAAGTCGGCGCGGTCCGGGCTGTTGGGCGACAGCGTGCGGTCCACCGCGGCTGTCAGAGCCCCGGCCTGGACGGCACGGATGCCCATGACGCTGACGCCGGCGGCCTTGGCGGCGGCGGCGATGTCGCGTGGGCGGGCCGGTTCGGCGAAGCGGCGCAGCGCGCCGGCGCTGTCCAGCAGGTTCGAGATCACCTGCACCACGTCCGGCTTCGGCGTGTCGGCCAGGGCCGGCAGCACCGCGCTGGGCACCCCGATGCCGGTGATGCCCCAGGCGCCGATCCGGCCCTGGGCCTTCAGGGCCTCGAAGGCGGGGACCACCTCGTCGCGGTAGATCGACAGGCTGGTGGACATGGCGTCCAGCCGGTCGTTGCCGTGGGCGTAGGCATAGCCGTCGGCGTGCAGGTTCGAGTGCAGGAAGAACACGTCCACCCGCTCCAGCCGCATCATCGCCAGGCTGGCCTCGAGCGAGGCGGTCAGGCGGCGCGCGGCCTCGCCGGGCGGCGGCGTGCCCAGGCCGCACTTGGTGGTGATCTTCACCCCGGCCGGCAGGCGGCCGCCGAAGGTCTGGCCGATGAAGGCCTCGCAGTTGAGGTACATCGGCGCGGTGTCCAGCAAGTCGATCCCGGCGTCCAGCGCGCCGGTCAGGGTGGCCAGCGCTTCGTCGCAGGTGGTCTCGCCCCACAGCTGGCCGATGCCGCCGCCGCCCAGTGTCAGCCGGCTGACCTGGCCCAACGGTCCCAGGGTGACGCTCTTCATACTCTGTCTCCGAACATTTCCCGACGCTAGACCATTCGCCGCTTTGGTTGGACCGGTCTCAGCACGGCGAATGGTCTGTCCCTAAGCAAAAGTCTTGAGCGATTGGCGGTTCAAGCGAACCGCCAATCGCTTTAGCACGCGTCGGCTTGCCGCGCCGCTGTTCAGCGGCTTTCATGCCCACGGCCAGACGCGGGAACCCGCGCGGCTTCAGGCTGGGGAGGCCAGGCGGAATGTCCGCGTACCAGGGCGTCAGGATCGCCGATTTCAGTCAAGGCCTGGCGGGCCCGATGGCCGCCATGCTGCTGGGCGATTTTGACGCCGATGTGGTCAAGGTCGAGCCGCCGGGCGGGGATCGGGCGAAGGACCAGCCGGGCTACCTGGCCTGGAACCGCAACAAGCAGGTGGTGACCCTCGATCTCGAGACGCCGGATGGGCTGGCCGCGGCCAGGACGCTGATCGCCGGCGCCGACGTGGCGCTGTTCGACCACACGCCGGGCAGGCTGGAGGCGCTGGGGCTGGATGGCACGAGCCTGACCCAGGCCCACCCGTCGCTGGTCCACGCCTGGATGCCGCCCTACGGGACCAGCGGCCGCTGGAGCCAGCTCAAGCCGCACCACAGCCTGCTGGCCGGCATGACCGCCACGGCGTTCCGGCAGGGGGCCTATGCCGACCAGCCGGTGCATCTGGTCCTGCCGCTGCTCTGGTACGGCCAGGCGGTGATGGGGGCCTCGGCGATCGGCGCCGCGCTTTATGAGCGATCTCGCAGCGGGCTGGGCCAGGCGGTGACGGTCAGCGGGCTGCACGGGACCTCGGAGGTCAACGGGCCGCTGCGCCTCCTGAACGTGCCGCCGCTGCCGCGCGGCATCCCGCCGGGGGCCAACCCGCGCTATCGCCTCTACCAATGCGCGGACGGGGAGTGGTTCTTCCTGGGGACCCTGTTCACCAACTTCTACCGCAAGGCCTTCGCGGTGCTGGGGCTGGAGGACCTGTTCGACGCCCTTGACCTGGATCAGGTGGCGGCGCGCGACCTGCTGATCGAGATGTTCTCGACCCGGACGCGGGCCGAGTGGCTGGCCGACCTGCAGGCCAATGATGTGCCATGCGGCCCGGTGAGCCGCCGCGAGGCCTGGTTCGCGGGGCCGACGGTGGCGGAGGGTGGGCTGCGCAAGACCTTCGTCCACCCCGAGCTCGGCGAGGTGGCGATGCCGGGGCCGCCGGCCCTGCTGCGCGCGACGCCGCCCAGCATCCGAGCCCTGCCGCAGGCGGTGGCCGCGCCGCCGGCCTGGACGGCGCGACCGGCCGGGGCGGCGACGCCCTCGACCGCTGCGCCGCTGGCCGGTGTGCGGGTGCTGAACCTGGGCACGGTGATCGCCGGGGCCTATGCCGGGACGCTGCTGGCCAACCTGGGGGCCGAGGTGGTCAAGGTCGAGCCGCCCGAGGCGGACCCGTTCCGGTCGGATGGCCCCGGGTTCCTGGTCTACAATCGCGGCGTCCGCGCCCTGGGCCTGAACCTCAAGCAGCCGGCGGCGCGCGAGCTGTTCCTGGACCTGGCGAAGACCGCTGACGTGGTGATCGACAACTACCGGCTGGGCGTGCGCGGCCGGCTGGGGATCGACTATGCGGCGCTGAAGGCGGTTAATCCGCGGATCATCTCGTGCTCGATCAACGCCTATGGCGACCGGGGCGTCCGCGCGGCCCTGCCGGGGTTCGATCCGCTGCTGCAGGCCGAGGGCGGGATGATGGCGGCCCAGGGCGGCGAGGGCGACCCGATCCTGCACACCATCGCGGTGAACGACGTGGCCACGGCCGGCTCGGTGACGGCGGCGGTGATCGCGGCGCTGAACGCCCGCGAGCGGACCGGTGAGGGGCAGGAGATCGTCACCAGCCTGATGGCCCAGAGCCTGCTGTTCCAGCTGGGCGAGACGGTGACCTATGCCGGCCGGCCGGCCCCGGACCTGGGTGGCGAGGACTGCCTGGGGGTCTCCGCGCTGCACCGCTACTACGCCTGCGCCGACGGCTGGCTGGGGCTGGTGTGCGAGACGGACGCCGAGGCGGCGGCGCTCGGCCGGGTACTGGGCGTGGCGATGGGCGCCGAGCCGCTGGCGGAAACCCGCGATGGGGCGCTGGCCGGGCGCCTGGAGGCGGCGTTCGCGGACCGGGCGCGGGCGGCGACGCTGGACGCGCTGCTGGCCGCCGGGGTCGCGGCGGCGCCGGCGCTGCGCGGGACCGAGTCGCTGGAGGATCCCTGGCTGGCCGAGAACGGCCTGCTGGAGATGTGGGCGCACCGGCGGCTGGGATCGATGATCAGCGTGCGCGGCGTGGCCGATTTCGTGCGCACGCCAGGCGGATTCCGCTGGCCCACGCCGGACCTGGGGGAGCATTCGGCGGAGGTTCTGGCCGAGTGGGGGATCGCGCCGGCGCGGATCGCCGGCCTGCTGGCCAGCGGGGCGGTGTTCGCCTCCGACGGCTTCGGCGGAATCGCCGCGCGCGGTTCCGCATCGTGATCTCGCGCCGAGCCCCGCAGCGGCGTATACCGCCCGGATGATCGGAAGATTGAACCACGTCGGCGTCGCCACGCCCTCCATCGAAAAGTCCGTCGCCGTCTATCGCGACATGCTGGGCGCCACGCAGATCGGCGAGAAATTCGCCCTGCCCGAACAGGGGGTCTGGGTCTGTTTCGTCGACGTGCCGAACAGCCAGATCGAGCTGATCGAGCCCTATGGCGACAATTCCCCGCTGAAGGGCTTCCTGGAGAAGAACCCGGCCGGCGGGCAGCATCACGTCTGCTTCGAGGTCCCGGACATCATCGCCGCGCGCGACGACATGGTGGCCAAGGGCGCCACCGTCCTGAACGGCGGCGTGCCGCGGATCGGCGCCCACAAGGCGCCGGTGATCTTCGTCCATCCCAAGAACATGGGCGGCGTCCTCGTCGAGCTCATGGAAACGCCGAAGGGTAGCCACTGATGAGCCCGCTCACCTGGAGCGCGATCTACCTGACCATCTGGTGGACCGTGCTGTTCGCCGTGCTGCCGATCGGCGTCATTAGCCACGCCGAGGCTGGCATCGACCGGGGCGACGGGACCGACCCGGGCTCGCCGGTGGACCCGAAGCTGAAGAAGAAGTTCTTCACCACCACCTGGGTGTCGACGGTGCTGTTCCTGATCGTGCTGGTGGTCATCCACTTCAACCTCGTGAAGCTCCCGCACCTGCCCAGCGGGTACTGACGGCCCCGGCGCGCCCTGCGCGGCTTGCGCCTCATCGTTGCCAAGGTCTTCGCGGCAAGGCTATCAGGGCGCCTTCGCCTGAGCTGAAAGCTGCCGAATCCCATGCGCCTATCGCGATACTTCATGCCGACGCTTCGCGAGGCGCCGGCTGACGCCCAGATCGTCTCGCACCAGTTGATGCTGCGGGCAGGGATGATCCGCCAGGAAGCGGCCGGGATCTATGCCTGGCTGCCGCTGGGACTGCGGGTGCTGAAGAAGATCGAGCAGGTGGTGCGCGAGGAGATGAACCGCGCCGGGGCCATCGAGATCCTGATGCCCACCCTGCAGCTCGCCGACCTGTGGCGCGAGAGCGGCCGCTACGACGACTACGGCAAGGAGATGCTGCGCATCAAGGACCGCCACGAGCGGGACCTGCTGTACGGCCCCACGGCGGAGGAGGTGGTGACCGACATCTTCCGAGGATATATCAAATCCTACAAGGAGTTGCCGAAGAATATTTACAATATTCAGTGGAAGTTCCGCGACGAGCAGAGGCCCCGGTTCGGGGTGATGCGCGGGCGTGAGTTCCTGATGAAGGACGCCTATTCGTTCGACATCGACGAGGCGGCGGCGCGGCGGTCGTACAACCGGATGTTCCTGGCCTATCTCAACGTCTACGCCCGGCTGGGCCTCAAGGCGATCCCGGTGAAGGCCGACCCCGGCCCCATCGGCGGCGATCTCAGCCATGAGTTCATGATCCTGGCCGACACCGGCGAGAGCCAGGTGTTCGCCCACCGCGACCTGGTCGAGATGGGTGCGCCCGGACCCGACATCGACTGGGACGGCGACCTGGAGCCCGAGGTCACCCGGCGCACCAGCCTCTACGCCGCCTCCGACGAGATGCACGACGCGGCCCGGTTCGAAGCGATGCCGGAAGACAAGCGGATGACCGCCCGCGGCATCGAGGTCGGCCACATCTTCTATTTCGGCGACAAGTACTCGAAGCCGATGAAGGCCCTGGTGACCGGGCCGGACGGCAAGGACACGCCGGTGCAGATGGGCTCTTACGGGGTCGGCGTCTCACGGCTGGTGGCGGCGATCATCGAGGCCAGCCATGACGACAGCGGGATCATCTGGCCGGCCAGCGTGGCGCCCTTCGGGGCGGCGGTGCTGAACCTGCGGGCCGGTGACGCCGCCTGCGACGCGGCGTCCGAGACGGCGTATGCCACGCTGACGGCGGCCGGCCTCGACCCCCTCTACGACGACCGCGACGACCGGCCTGGCGCCAAGTTTGCGGCCGCCGACCTGGTGGGCATCCCCTGGCAGCTGATCGTCGGGCCGAAGGGCCTGGCCGAGGGCGTGGTGGAACTGAAGGCGCGCGGCAGCGGCGAGCGCCAGACCCTGCCGCTCGACGCCGCGCTCAGGGCCATCACCGGGTGAGCCAACCGGGCGCGGTGATCGGCGGGCGCGCGCCGCCCTTCGGACTGTGGGAACGGATGCTGGCCGGGCGCTACCTGCGCGCCAAGCGAAGCCAGGGCGGCGTGGCGCTGATCTCGCTGATCTCGTTCGTCGGCATCATGGTGGCGGTGGCGACGCTGATCATCGTGATGTCGGTGATGAACGGCTTCCGCACCGAGCTGCTGAGCCGGATCCTGGGCTTCCAGGGCCATGTGTTCGTCACCGGCGGGGTGCTGGACGGGTCCGAGCGCGACGCCGCGGCGGCGCGGATTCTCAAGATTCCGAGCGTACTGCAGGCCGCGCCGATCGTCGAGGCCCAGGCGATCGCCATCGGCCCGAGCCAGATCACCGGCGCCATCGTGCGTGGCATCGGCGCGGGCGACCTCCGCGCCACGCCGCTGGTCTCCGGCAACATCAAGCACGGAAATCTCAGGGGTTTCGGGGCTGGCGATTATGGCGGCGACGTGGTGGTGGTGGGCGAACGCTTGGCCCAGCAGCTGGGCGTGGGCGTCGGCGACACCCTGATCCTGATTTCGCCCTCCGGCGGCAGCACCGCGTTCGGCGGCACGCCGCTGCAGAAGCCATACACGGTCGGCGCGACGTTCAGTGTCGGTATGAGCCAGTACGACCAAGCCTATATCTACATGGCCCTGCCGCAGGCGCAGCTGTTCTTTGGCCGCGAGGACACCGCCGACGCCATCGAGGTGCGGGTCGCCGATCCCGACCACGCTGAGCGCATGAAGGCGCCGATCGCGCGGGCCGCCGGGCCGGCCGCCGTGGTCAGCGACTGGACCCAGCGGGACTCCTCGTTCTGGGGGGCACTGAAGGTCGAGCGGGCGGTGATGCGGCTGATCCTGATGCTGGTGGTGGCCATCGCGGCGCTGAACATCATCTCCGGCCTGATCATGCTGGTGAAAAACAAGGGCCGCGACATCGCCATCCTGCGGACCATGGGGGCGGGGCAGGGGTCCATCCTGCGGATCTTCTTCATGGCCGGCGCCAGCGTCGGCGTGCTGGGCACCGCGGCGGGCCTGGCGGTGGGCATCCTGTTCTGCACCTATATCGACCAGATCCAGGACGTCGTGGAATATGTCACCGGCCAGGCGGTGTTCTCCTCGGATGTCTATTACCTGTCGCATGTGCCGGCGAAGACCGATTGGGCCGAGGTGGCGCTGATCGTGTTCTGGTCGCTGGCGGTCAGCTTCCTGGCCACCCTGCCGCCGGCCTGGCGGGCCTCGCGTCTCGATCCGGTCGAGGCGCTGCGCTATGAGTGAGCCGGTGCTGTCGATCCGCGGCCTGGAGCGGACCTATGTCACCGCGGCGGGGTCGCTGACCGTGCTGCGGGGCGTCGACCTGGACGTGATGCCGGGCGAGATCGTCGGCCTGATCGGGCCGTCGGGGTCGGGCAAGTCCAGCTTGCTGCATGCCGCCGGCCTGCTGGAGCACCCGAACGCCGGGCGGATATCGATCCTGGGGACCGACTGCTCGAACCTGGCCGAGCGGGAGCGCACGCGGGTGCGGCTGGCCACCATCGGCTTCGTCTACCAGTTCCACCACCTGCTGCCGGAGTTCTCGGCTCTCGACAACGTGGCCCTGCCGCTGATGATCGCCGGCCAGGGGCGCAAGGCGGCCTGGGACCGGGCGCGGACCCTGCTCACCGAACTGGGCCTGGCGGAACGGCTCGACCACCAGCCGGCCCAGCTCTCCGGCGGCGAGCAGCAGCGGGTGGCGGTGGCCCGGGCCCTGGCCAATTCGCCCCGCCTGCTGCTGGCCGACGAGCCCACCGGCAACCTCGATCCCACCACCTCGACCGCCGTGTTCGAGAACCTCTACGGCCTGGCGCGTAGCGAGGGTGTCGCCGCCCTGGTCGCCACCCACAACCTGGAACTCGCCCGCCACATGGACCGGGTTTTCGCGCTGAAGGACGGGCGGCTGGAAGAACAGCGGCGGTAGCGGCGCGGCGTTCGCGCTCCAGAGCGGCAAACTTAAAGCGACGGCATTCGACCCATGAATAAGCTCCGGCGTTCTAACAACGCCGGGGCTCCATCGTCCTATCGGGTGGGATCAAGCGGTGAGCGCGACCCGCCGCCGGCGGCGCAGCATGGCGCCCAGGCCGCCAAAGCCCACCAGCATCAACGCCCAGCTCGCAGGCTCCGGCACGCCCCCAGTGCCGCCCGGATCGTTGACGCCCGTCGTGCCGATCAGCCGCCAGTTGAGGGACTCGTTGGTGTTGGACACCGGCACCCCGCCACCACCGGTGTGGATGTGACTGTAGTTCGCGGTGTCATAGCCGCCCGTATCGAGCACGTGGCCGGTATCGCCAAGCGCCGAGGCGATGCCATCGATGGTGAAGGTCACGGCAGCCGCTGTGGAGGTACACGCTAAGGTCGAAGCGATCGCCCCGACGCTGCAGTTATTCGTATCGGGATCGAAGCCAGCCTGGAGGGCTGCACCGGAGAAATCGCTGGTGTCGAAGTTGTAGTTCGCGGTTGACGTGAAAATGGCGCCAGAGCCGGCGGCCAGGTTGAGGCCGCTACCCAGTTGCAGCGCGCCGCCACCCGTCCAGAGCTGAAAGTCTGCGTGAGCGGCGCCTACGTTGCTGACATCCAGGTTGTTGACCACGACGGAGGTCGCGCCCGTGTTGAGCAGCATGACACCGCCCGCATCCATGGCGTCGTTCACATCGCCGAGCAGATTGCTGATCGTGTAGGTGTGTCCGCCCGTCGTGAATGTTCCGCCCACGCCGGCAGGGTTCGGGAAATCGATGCCGCCGCGCAGACCATCGAAATAGCCGACGTAGACGGCGACCGATCCGGCCTGTGCCGACGTCGCGAGGGATATTGCGATGGCCGCCGTCGATACGAACGACGCCGCCAGGAGTAGCGTTTTCAGTTTCACGTCTCGTTCCTTCCCTAAACGATCCTAATGCGTGGGACGTTCTGCTTGCCCCGAGGATTCAGCGCAAATACCGCGTTTACCATTGCGCAATGCCGTTCGCCCAACAAGGGAAGGTCGGCGCTGTAGACAGGCGCGGCTTCTCCCAAGGCCCGGCAACCGGGTCGACTGAAGCGGGCGTGCTCCCATTGCAACCAGTCCAAGGGCGGGCCGTCTCGGAATGGGCGTAACAAGAAGAGGCGTCCGAGCCTGCACAATGGATCACCTTCGCCGCCGGGGCCCACGCATCGACGGGGTTGACTGTCAGAACAAAAGGGGAATAAGAACGAAAACGGAACGACTTTGGGTTCTCCACAGGGCCCGCACAGGAGGATGCGCGAGATGGTTCGTCTGGCCCGGGAATCACTGGCCTTTGCGTCGGTGGCGAGCTTTGTCTGGATGGTCTGCGCCGTGGCCATGCATCTGGGCTGACGGCCATGCGCATGGGAGAGGCGGCCAGGGTGACGGACGACGACGGCGGCTTCGTCCATCTGCGGGTGCGCTCGGCCTATTCGCTGCTGGAAGGCGCCATCAAGGCCGACAAGATCGGCGGGCTGGCGCGGGCCGACCGCATGCCGGCGGTGGCGATCACTGACCGGGCCAACCTGTTCGGGGCCCTGGAATTCTCCGTCGCCACCAAGGGCGAGGGGGTGCAGCCGATCGTGGGCTGCGCCCTGCCGGTCACCGGGATCGGCGATCGGGCGCCTGAGCGCTGGGCCAAGACGCCGACGATCGTGCTGCTGGTCCAGAGCGAGCGGGGCTACCTCAACCTCTGCGAACTGTCGTCGATGGCCTATCTGGAGGTCGAGGCGACCGAGGACCCCAACGTCCACTGGGACAAGGTCTGCGCCCACGCCGAGGGGCTGATCCTGCTGTCGGGCGGGCCGGACGGGCCGGTCGATCCGCTGTTCACGGCGGGCAAGGTTCCCGAAGGCCGCGCCGCCCTTGCGGAGATGAAGCGGGTGTTCGGCGACCGCTTCTATGTCGAGCTGCAGCGGCACGGGACCCCGGGCGAGGCGGCGGCCGAGGGCGGGCTGGTGGGCTTCGCCTATGACCACGATGTGGCCCTGGTGGCGACCAACGACGTCTATTTCAAGAACGCCCAGACCTATGCCGCGCACGACGTGCTGCTGTGCATCGCCGACGGCGCCTTCGTCGGCCAGGACGAGCGGCGGCGCGTCACACCCGAGCACGGCTTCAAGTCGGCCGCGGAGATGCGGGCGCTGTTCGCCGACCTGCCGGAGGCCTGCGACAACACCCTGGATATCGCCCGGCGCTGCGCCTTCATGGTCGCCAAGCGCGATCCGCTGCTGCCGCGCTTCCCCGGCAGCGACGGCCGCACCGAGGCCGAGGAACTGGCCTATCAGGCTCGCGAGGGCCTTAGGCTGCGGATCGCCGCCGGCCGCGCCAACATCTTCCCGGTCGCCGACTATGAGGCGCGGCTGGAGCGGGAGATCCAGGTGATCACCCAGATGGGGTTCCCCGGCTACTTCCTGATCGTGGCCGACTTCATCAAATGGGCCAAGGCGCGCGGCATACCTGTCGGTCCCGGTCGGGGCTCTGGCGCAGGTTCGCTGGTGGCCTATTCGCTGACCATCACCGACCTGGACCCGTTGCAGTATGGCCTGCTGTTCGAGCGGTTCCTGAACCCGGAGCGGGTGTCGATGCCCGACTTCGACATCGACTTCTGCCAGGAGCGGCGCGAGGAGGTGATCTCCTACGTCCAGGCCCGCTATGGCCGCGACCGGGTGGCGCAGATCATCACCTTCGGCACCCTGCAGGCGCGCGCGGTGCTGCGCGACGTGGGCCGGGTTCTGCAACTGCCGCTAGGCCAGGTGGACCGGCTGGCCAAGATGGTGCCGGCCAACCCCGCCAATCCGGTGACCCTGGCCCAGGCGATCGAGGTCGAACCCCGGCTGCAGGAGGAACGCAAGCGCGACGAGGGGGTGGCGCGTCTGCTGGAGATCGCCCTGCAGCTAGAGGGCCTCTACCGTAACGCCTCGACCCATGCCGCCGGGGTGGTGATCGGCGACCGGCCGCTGACCGAACTGACGCCGCTCTACCGCGATCCGCGCTCCGACCTGCCGGCCACCCAGTTCAACATGAAGTGGGTGGAGAGCGCCGGGCTGGTGAAATTCGACTTCCTGGGCCTGAAGACGCTGACCGTCATCGACCGGGCGGTGAAGCACCTGGAGAAGCGCGGGGCGTCGGTGGACATGGCGGCATTGCCGCTGGATGACCAGGCCACCTACGACCTGATGAGCAATGCCCTGACCATCGGGGTGTTCCAGCTGGAAGGCCAGGGGATGCGCGACACCCTGCGCCAGCTGCGGCCCAACTCCATCGAGGATGTCACCGCCATCGGGGCGCTCTACCGGCCGGGGCCGATGGACAACATCCCGCTGTTCGTGGACTGCAAGTTCGGCCGCAAGCCCATCGACTACCTGCACCCCAGCCTGGAAGAGGTGCTGAAGCAGACCTATGGCGTCATCGTCTACCAGGAACAGGTGATGCAGATCGCTCAGATCCTGGCCGGCTACAGCCTGGGCGAGGCCGACCTGCTGCGCCGCGCCATGGGCAAGAAGAAGAAGGAGGAGATGGAGCAGCAGCGGGCGCGCTTCATCTCCGGCGCCGCCGAAAAGGCCGTCTCGGCGCAGCAGGCGGGCGCGATCTTCGACCTGGTCGACAAGTTCGCCGGCTACGGCTTCAACAAGTCGCACGCCGCGGCCTATGCCGTGGTCAGCTACCAGACCGCCTGGCTGAAGGCCAACCACCCGGTGGAGTTCTTCGCCGCCTCGATGAGCCTGGACATCGCCAACACCGACAAGCTGGCGGTGTTCTACCAGGACGCTAAGCGGTTCGGGGTGAAGATCCGGCCGCCGGACGTGAACCGCTCGGCGGCCGATTTCGAGGTCGAGGCCGGCGAGGTGCTGTATGCGCTGGGCGCGATCCGCAACGTCGGCCTGCAGGCGATGGAGCACGTGGCCCAGGTGCGCCGCGAGGGCGGGCCGTTTACCGACATCTTCGACTTCGTGGAGCGGGTGGACCCCCGCCAGGTCAATAAACGCACCTTCGAGACCCTGGCCCGGGCCGGCGCCTTCGACACCATCTATCCCAACCGCGCCCAGCTGTTCGAGGCCGCCGACGTGCTGGTTGGGCACGGCCAGAGTGTCAACGCGCGCGAGACCTCAGAGCAGGCCGGCCTGTTCGCGTCCGACAAGGTCGACGCCCGCGCCAACGTCCAGAAGCGGCTGGCCCAGCGCGAGCCCTGGACGCCGACGGAACGGCTGGACGAGGAGCTGGCGGCGGTGGGCTTCTATCTCTCGGGCCACCCGCTGGACGACATGGTCGAGGCGCTGCGGCGCAAGCGCACCGACTTGCTGACCGACGCCATCGCCAAGGCCCTGGCCGGGGCGGAGGCGCTCAGGATGGCCGGGGTGATCCGGCGCAAGCAGGAGCGGCCGTCGCGGACCGGGGAGAAGTTCGCCTTCGTCACCCTATCGGATCCCACCGGGGAATATGAGGTGCTGTTCCCGCCGGAGTCGCTGAAGAAGTGCCGCGACCTGCTGGAGCCCGGCCGGGCGGTGTCGATCCGGGTCCGCGCCAAGGCCAGCGACGGCGAGGTGCGGTTCTTCGGCGACGATGTGGAACCGGTGGAGAAGGCGATCGAGAACGTGGTCGCCGGGCTGCGCGTCCACCTGGCCCCGCGCAGCGCCGAGATCGAGGCCCTGAAGCGGCGGCTGGAAGGCGTCGTCAACAGTCGTGGCGGCGAGATCGTGCTGGTGGCGGGGCTGGAGGGCGGTCGCGAGGTCGAGATGAAGCTACCCGGCCGCTTCACCCTGGACGGGGCGGTGCGCGGCGCCATCAAGACCGCGCCGGGCGTGGTGTTCGTCGAGGATCTTTGAGGCGCGGCGGTGGCCTGGCCCTTGACGGGCCGGCCTCTGTCGACGCCGATAGTCGCAGCAATCTGGGAGGGTGGGTTTTGAGACTGCAATTTGGACTGATCGTGGCGGTGGCCGTGGCCGGGCTTGGCGGTACGGCGACCGCCCAGGGCTATGGGACCTTCGCGCCCGGCTCCCACGCGGCGCCAAGCTCGCACTGGGCCCCGCAGGCCGCGCCCCGCGCGCCCGAAGCGCCGAAGCCGCCAAGCGAGCCCCACGCGCCGCCGGCCTTCAAGCCGTTCCACGGCCAGTCGACCTATTCCTCGGACGACCAGCCGGACCCCTACAAGCCGGCCCCGAAGCCGAAGCCGACGACGACCAGCCTGTTTGGACCTGACTCCAAGCCGCGCCGCTAAGGTCTAGGGCCGCTGCGGACGGCGACGTCCATCGCCGGCAACGGAATGCTTCGGGGCGCGACGTCGAGGTTGCCCTTCGTAAGCGCGCCGGGCCGGCCGGAGGCGGTGGACACCGTCAGGCCGTCGCCCGCCGCGCTCTTCGAGCCGCCTCCGACGGTCGCCGGCGCGCCGGCGAGCGCGGCGTCCAGCGGCCCCATCACGGCTGCGGCCGCCCCGGTTCTCGCCGCGGACGGCGCGGGAGCGGCCGGCGGCCGGGCGCGATGGCCGGCATAGGCCGCGACCGGCAGGACGGAAGCCACGGCGAGCACGACGAACGGAGCCACACAACGCATCGGAAAACCTCCAGCCGAAGCCGCCATCCAGCCAGCCCAATGTGGCGGCTCCACGTCAGTGCGCTTGATTTTTCCGGCGGTTCCAACTACACGCGCCGCTTCAATCCACACGCGGGTGTGCGGCTTGGCGGGGAGACATCCCGCCAGTGTCCGTTCCGGTCCTCCTTCGGGAGGGTTTGCCCGCGGAGGTTCAACCGGAAGAAAGACGAGACACAGACTATGGCTCTGCCTGAATTCTCCATGCGCCAGCTGCTCGAGAGCGGCGCCCACTTCGGCCACCAGACGCACCGGTGGAACCCGAAGATGGACAAGTACATCTTCGGCTCGCGCTCCAACATCCACATCATCGACCTGAGCCAGTCGATCCCGCTGCTGCACCAGGCCCTGGTGAAGGTGCGCGAGATCGCCGCCGGCGGCGGTCGCATCCTGTTCGTGGGCACCAAGCGCCAGGCCTCCGAGCCGATCGCCACGGCCGCCAAGCGCTGCGCCCAGTACTATGTGAACCACCGCTGGCTGGGCGGCACGCTGACCAACTGGCGCACCGTCTCGGCATCGATCGCGCGCCTGCGCGAAGTCGACGCCCTGGTGGCCGGCGAGAACCAGGGCCGCTCCAAGAAGGAGCTGCTGCAGCTGACCCGCGAGCGCGACAAGCTGGAGCTCAGCCTGGGCGGGATCAAGGACATGGGCGGCATCCCCGACCTGATGTTCGTGATCGACACCAACAAGGAAGCCATCGCGATCCAGGAAGCCCGCAAGCTGAATATCCCGGTCATCGCGATCCTGGACACCAACTCGAACCCGGACGGGATCACCTATCCGATCCCCGGCAACGACGACGCCGCGCGCGCCATCCAGCTCTACTGCGACCTGCTGGCCGATTCGGTCCTAGATGGCCTGGCGGCCGGGCAGGCGGCCTCGGGCGTCGACCTGGGCGCCTCGGAAGCTCCCATGGAGCCGACCCTGGCGCGCAAGCTGACCCCGGAGCCGGTGGCTGAACCCGAGGTCTCCGCCCCGGAAACCGCGGCCCTGGAAGCCGAGATGACCGGCGCGGCCGCGTCCCCCGCGGCTGAAGCCCCCGTGGCTGAGGCTCCGGTGGCTGCAGCGGTGGTGGAAGCCCCGGCGACCGAGCCCGATACCACCGCCGCGGAGGCCGAGACGGCTGAAACCGGCGCTGGCGCGGCGAGCGAGTAGCAACTGGCCGGCCGGGCGCCGTTCGCGTCCGGCCGACACCTGACCCCGACGGCGGTTCCCATCCAGGGGACCGGCGTGATTCAAACACCCTGAAGGAGCTGACCATGGCGGAAATCACCGCTGCGCTGGTCAAGGACCTGCGCGAAAAATCCGGCGTTGGCATGATGGACTGCAAGAAGGCGCTGGTGGAAACCGACGGCAACATGGACGCGGCCATGGACTGGCTGCGCACCAAGGGCCTGGCCAAGGCCGCCAAGAAGGCCGACCGCGCCGCGGCCGAAGGCCTGGTGGCCGGCAAGGTGAGCCAGGACGGCAAGACCGGCGTGGTCATCGAGCTGAACGCCGAGACCGACTTCGTCTCGAAGAACGCGACGTTCCAGGGCGCCGCGCGCGACATCGCGGAGATCGCGCTGGGCGTGGACGGCGACGTGGACGCGATCACCGCGGCCAAGACCGCCTCAGGCGAGACCGTGGGCGAGAAGGTCACCAACCTGGTCGCCACGATCGGCGAGAACATGCGCGTGCGCCGTTCGGCTCGCCTTTCGGTCGGCCAAGGGGCCGTTGCGCTCTATCTGCACAACAAGGAAGCCGACGACGTCGGCAAGCTGGCCGTGCTGGTGGCGCTGGAAGGCGCCGGCGACCAGGCGACGCTGAAGGAGGTGGCGCGCCGCATCGCCCTGCACGTAGCGGGCACCCCGACCCCGCCACTGGCGCTGGACACCAGCGAGCTGGACCCGGCGGTGGTGGCCAAGGAGCGCGAGATCCAGACCCAGATGGCGGTCGAATCGGGCAAGCCCCGCGAGATCGCCGAGAAGATGGTCGAGGGCCGGATCCGCAAGTGGCAGGAAGAGGTCGTGCTGCTGAAGCAGCCCTTCGTGATGGATCCCGACAAGACCATAGAGCAACTAGTGGCTGACACGGCCAAGGACCTCGGCTCGCCGGTGACGGTGAAGGGCTTCGTGCGCTTCGCCCTGGGCGAGGGCGTGGAGAAGAAGGTCGACGATTTCGCCGCTGAAGTGGCGTCGATGACCGGCAAGTCCTAGCCTTTCCGGCCTGACTTCCCAGAGGGCGCGGCGCATTCGACGCGCCGCGCCCTTGCTGTATGTTCTCCCCGCTTGCTTTCAGGACTCACCGATGGCCGCAGTCCAATTGACCGAAAAGAATGTGCCCCGCTTCAAGCGCATCCTCCTCAAGCTCTCTGGGGAAGCCGGCGTCGGCGGTGACAGCTTCGGGATCGACCCCAAGACCCTGGCGGCGGTCTCAGAGGAGATCGCCCAGGTGATCCAGGCGGGCATCCAGGTCTGTGTCGTCGTGGGCGGCGGCAACATCTTCCGCGGCGCGGCCCTGGCCGAGGCCGGGATGGAGCGGGCCAGCGCCGACTACATGGGCATGCTGGCCACGGTGATGAACGCGCTGGCGCTGCAGGCTTCGCTGGAGAAGATCGGCGTCTTCACCCGCGTGCAGTCGGCGATCCCGATGGAGGCGGTCTGCGAGCCCTACATCCGCCGCCGCGCACTGCGGCACCTGGAAAAGGGCCGGGTGGTGATCTTCGCCGCCGGCCTGGGCGCGCCGTTCTTCACCACCGACACCCCGGCCGCCCTGCGCGCCGCCGAGATGGGCTGTGACGCCCTGTTCAAGGGCACCAGCGTCGACGGCGTCTACACGGCCGATCCCAAGAAGGATCCTGCCGCCAAGCGGTATGACACCCTGAGCTATCAGGACGTGCTGGGCCAGGACCTGAAGGTCATGGACGCCTCCGCGGTCAGCCTGATGCGCAACAATCACATCCCGATCGTGGTGTTCAATATCCGCGAACGGGGCAATCTGTTGAAAGTGCTGAAGGGTGAGGGCGTCTTCACGACCATCGCCTGAAGCCTACAGTCCCCAGAGACGTCAAGACGGAGACGCCGCCATGGCCACGACCGAGAAGCCGGTGCTTTCGAAGTACAAGGAGCGCATGGACAAGTCCGTCGGCGCGCTGATGGACGAGTTCGCCTCCCTGCGCACCGGCCGGGCCAACGCCGGCCTGCTGGACCAGATCAGGGTCGACGCCTACGGCTCGTCGGTGCCGATCAACCAGGTGGGGGCGGTCAGCGTCCCCGAGCCGCGGATGATCACGGTCAGCGTCTGGGACCGGGCCCTGGTGATCTCGGTGGAGAAGGCGATCCGCTCGTCGGACCTGGGGCTGAACCCGGTCGTGGACGGCACCACGCTGCGCCTGCCGATCCCCCCGCTCACCGAGGAACGGCGCAAGGACCTCGCCAAGCTGGCCGGAAAGTACGCCGAGCAGCAGCGCGTCGCCGTCCGCAACATCCGTCGCGACGCCAACGAGGACTGCCGCCGGGCCAAGAAGGACGGCGTCATCGGCGAGGACGAGGAGAAGCGCATGGAGACCGAGGTGCAGAAGATCACCGACGAAGCCATCAGGCGCGTGGACGAAGCCTTGAAAACAAAAGAACAAGAGATCATGCACGTCTGAAGCTCGCGCAGGATTTTCGCTCAGTTATGGCCGCCGCCGAGAAGTTACCGTTCGCGGGTTCGTCTACGTCAGAAGGGTCTGAACGGCTCCTGCACGTGGCGATCGTCATGGATGGCAACGGCCGCTGGGCGAAGCAGCGGGGCCTGCCGCGATCGCTAGGCCACCGCGCCGGGGTCGAGGCGCTGAAGCGCACGGTGTCGGCGGCGCCGGGCCTGGGCATCGGCTGGCTGACGGTGTTCGGCTTTTCCACCGAGAACTGGAGCCGGCCCGCGGCCGAGGTCGCCGAGCTGATGGCCCTGCCGAAGCGCTATTTCGAGAGCGACATCGGCCGCCTGGAGCGCGAGGGCGTGCGGGTCCGGGTCATCGGCCGGCGCGAGGGGCTGTCGAAGGAGTTGGTGCGGCTGGTGGAGGACGCCCAGGTCCGCACCGACCGCAACCGCGCCTTCCACCTCAACATCGCCTTCAACTACGGCGGCCAGGCCGACATCGCCGACGCGGCGCGGGCCTTCGCCGAGGAGGTGGCGGCCGGACGCAAGTCCCCCGCCGACCTCGACGAGGCGATGTTCGCCGGCCTGCTGGCCACCTCCGGCGCGCCGGCGCCGGATGTGATCGTGCGGCCGTCGGGGGAACAGCGGCTGTCGAACTTCCTGCTCTGGGAAGCGGCCTATGCGGAACTGGTGTTCCAGGACGTGCTCTGGCCCGACTACGGCGAGGAGCACCTGAAGGCGGCGCTGGCGGAATTCGCCACCCGGGACAGGCGCTATGGCGCAAACGTTGCCGATGACGTCCTCGCCGCCGGCTAAGCGGTTCGATTGGTCCAACCTCGGCCTGCGCGTTGCGTCGGCCGCGGTGATCGGACCTGCCGCCCTGGCGGCGACGTGGTTCGGCGGCTGGCCCTATCTGGTGCTGATCGCCATCGGCGTGGCCCTGCTGGCTATCGAGTGGGGCGGGATGAGCGCGCCGGTCTCGCCGACCCGGGTGGCGGCGGCGGTGGCGGCGGCGGTTCTGATAGCGGTTTTCGTGGGTTACCGCGGACACTTCCACTGGGCGTGGGCGGCGATCCTGGCTTCAGCCGCCGCCGCGGCTGTCGTCGCGCGGGGCGTCGCGGAGCGCCCGGCGGACGCCGCCTACGGCGTGCTCTACATCGCGCCGGCGGCGCTCTGCCTAGTCTGGCTGCGCGGCACCAACCAGGGCGAGTGGTGGATGATGATGCTATTCGCCGCGACCTGGGGCGCGGACATCGGAGCATTCGCGGTCGGCAGCATCCTGAAAGGGCCCAAGCTTTGGCCCCGGTTCTCGCCCAACAAGACCTGGTCGGGCTTTTTCGGCGGCCTGCTCGCGGCGACCCTCGCGGCGGTCGGCGTGGAGACGCTTCCCGACCTCCTGCAGGGGGTCTGGCCGATCCTGCGCCCCTTTGAACTCAACGTCTTTGCCGCCGCCCTCATCGGCCTTGCGGTGGGCCTGGCGACCATGGCCGGCGACCTGTGGGAATCGGCGCTGAAGCGGCGGTTCGGGGTCAAGGATTCGGGGGATCTGATCCCCGGTCATGGCGGCTTGCTCGACCGGGTCGATGGCCTGATGTTTGCTGTGGTGGTGATGGCCGCGCTGCGGCTGGCCAACCATTTGGGATGGGGACATTGAATCTGCCGCGCACGGTCAGCGTCCTGGGCTCCACCGGCTCCATCGGGATGTCGACGCTGGAGCTGTTCGAACTGGCCGGGGTCGAGGTCGAGATATTCGCGCTGACCGCCGGCCGCAACGCCGCGCGGCTGGCCGAGCAGGCGCTGCGCTGGCGTCCACAGGTGGCGGTGATCGAGGACGAGGCCGCGCTGCCGGAGCTGCGCGAGCGGTTGCAGGGGTCCGGCATCCGCACGGCGGCCGGCGCCCAGGCGGTGACCGATGTGGCCGCGGCCGAGGTCCAGTGGGTGATGTCGGCCATCGTCGGCTTCGCGGGCCTGGCGCCGACCCTGGCGGCGGCCAAGGCCGGTGCGATAGTCGCGCTCGCCAACAAGGAGAGCCTGGTCTGCGCCGGGCCGTCCCTGCTGAGGACCGCCAAGCTGGCGGGCGGGGCGGTGATCCCGGTCGATTCGGAGCATTCGGCGATCTTCCAGGTGCTGGACCCGGCCCTCGCCGGCCAGGTGTCGCGCCTGATCCTTACCTCTTCGGGCGGCCCGTTCCGGGACGCCACCCACGCCCAGATGGCGGCGGCGACGCGGGAACAGGCGCTGGCCCACCCCAACTTCTCGATGGGCGCCAAGATTTCGATCGATTCGGCGACCATGATGAACAAGGGCCTCGAGGTGATCGAGGCCGCCTACCTGTTTGCCATGCCGCCGGAGCGGATCGAGGTCCTGGTTCACCCTCAGCAGATCATCCACAGCCTGGTGGAATATGCCGACGGCTCGACGCTGGCCCAGCTGGGGCCGCCGGACATGCGTCCGCCGATCGCCTGCGCCTTCGCCTGGCCCGACCGGCTGCCTTGGCCCGCGCCCAGGCTTGACCTGGTGACGGCGGGGCCGCTGACCTTCCAGCACCCCGATCCACAGAGGTTTCCGTCGCTCTCCATCGCCAAGCAGGCACTGGCCAGGGGGGGCCGGGCGCCGGCGGCGATGAATGCGGCCAACGAGCGCGCCGTGGCGGCTTTCCTTGACCGACGCATCCGCTTTCTCGATATCCCCAACGTGGTTGCGGAGACTCTGGAACGCATGGATCGCGCGGCGACCCCTGCCGTCCTCGACAACGATCCCGTCGAGAGCGCCCGAAACACCGACGCCGAGGCTCGGCGCGTGGCGGATGAGGTCGTGATCGGCCTCGCCGCCGCCTGACGGAGTAGACCCGCCCCATGCCGCTGCTGATGAACCTGGCGTTCTACGTGATCCCGTTCCTGCTCGTGCTGGGCATGGTCGTCACGATTCATGAGCTGGGTCACTTCCTGGCGGCCAAGGCGCTGGGCACCAAGATCGACCGGTTCTCGATCGGCTTCGGCAGCGCCATCGCCCATTGGACCGACAAGTCCGGCGTGGAATGGCGAATCGGCTGGCTGCCGATCGGCGGCTACGTGCGCTTCGCCGGCGACGAGAACGCCGCCAGCATCCCCGACGCCGAGGACCTGGCGGCGATGCGCCGGCAGCTGATCGACGAGGGCCGGGGCGCGGAGATCAACCGCTATTTCCACTTCAAGCCGATCTGGCAGCGGGCGCTGATCGTGGCGGGGGGGCCGGTCGCAAACTTCCTGCTGGCCATCACCATCTTCGCCACCCTGCTGCTGACGCTGGGCGAGCCGACCGGCACGGGCCGGATCGACAGCGTCGAGCGCGGCAGCCCGGCCGAGCAGGCGGGCTTCCACAAGGGTGACGTGATCCTGCAGGTGGACGGCAAGTCCATCGACAGCTTCTCCGCCCTGACCCGCAAGGTCGTGCTGAGCACCGGCACGCCGATGAATTTCCTGGTCCAGCGCGGACCCCAGCAGGTGACCCTGACGGCCACGCCCCGGCGCGGGATCATCATAGACAACCTGGGCCGGCCGCAGAAGCTGGGCAAGCTGGGCCTGGGTCAGATCACCCGGCGCAGCGATATCGGCATCCGGCACTACAACCTGCCGCAGGCGATCGTCGGCGGCGTGGACCGGACCGTCGGGACCATCACCACGACGATCACCTACGTCGGCCGCCTGTTCGCCGGTCGCGAGAACGCCGACCAGCTGGCCGGCCCCCTGGGCATGGCCCAGCTGTCCGGAGACCTGGCCAAGAAGGCGGCCGAGGTCTCGCCCAACCTGGCCACCTTCGCCCTGAACGGCGTCATCACGCTGTTCGAGTTGGCCGGGGTGATCTCGGTGGGCATCGGGTTCATGAACCTGCTGCCGGTTCCGGTGCTGGATGGCGGCCATCTGTTGTTCTACGGCTACGAAGCCGTTACGAGGCGCCCTCTTGCCGCCAAGGTTCAGGCGGCAGGGTACCGCGTGGGCCTTGCACTCGTTCTCGGATTGATGTTGTTCGCCACCTGGAACGACTTGCAGCGCCTGCGTGTGTTCAATTTGTTCGGTCGCCTATTCTCCTAGGCCCGTACGTCCCTCAAACGGCTGATTCGATGTTTCAAACCCGCGTCTCTCGCGCCGCGCTTGCTACCGGCCTTGCCCTGTTGTTGGGCTCGACCGCACTCGTCGCGCCTGGCGTGGCCTTCGCTCAGGTGCAGAGCGGGGTGATCCAGCGGATTCTGGTGCAGGGCAACGAACGGATCGAGCAGTCGACCGTGATTTCGTACTTGCCGGTGCAGCCGGGGGAGACCATCGATTCGGCGAAGCTGGACCTGGCGCTGAAGGCGCTGGCCCGCACCGACCTGTTCTCGGACGAGAAGATCGACTTCCAGAACGGAGACCTGATCGTCACCGTGGTGGAGAACCCGATCATCAACCGGGTGATCTTCGAAGGGAATCATGGCCTCAAGGAAGACAAGCTGCGCGACGAGGTGACCGTGCGCCCGCGCGGCATCTTCACCCGCTCCAAGGTGCAGGGCGACGTCCAGCGAATCGTCGAGCTCTATCGGCGCTCCGGTCGCATCTCGGCCAATGTGACGCCGCAGATCATCGAACTGCCGCAGAAGCGCGTCGACCTGATCTTCAAGATCGATGAGGGCCCGAAGAGCGGCATCCTCTCGGTCAACTTCCTGGGCAATCACGCCTTCTCGGACAACGACCTGCGCGACGTGGTCGTGACCGAGGAGACCCACTGGTACAAATTCTTCTCGAACAACGCCAACTACGACCCGGACCGGCTGGAGTACGACAAGGAGCAGCTGCGCAAGCACTATCGCAACCGCGGCTACTACGACTTCCGCGTCTCCTCGGCGGTGGCGGAACTGGCACCGGACAAGAACGGCTTCGTCATCACCTACACGATCGACGAGGGGCCGAAATACAAGTTCGGCAAGGTCAGCGTCGAGACCACGCTGCAGAAGCTGGACAAGACCGTCCTTGAGGCCCTGGTGCCGATCAAGTCGGGCCAGCTCTACGAAGACACCAAGATCGAGGAGTCGACCGACGCCCTGACCTTCGCCGCCGGCGCGGCGGGCTTCGCCTTCGTGGACGTGCGTCCGAAATACGTGCCGAACCGCGAGAAGGGCGTCGTCGACGTGACCTTCCAGGTGAACGAAGGGCCCCGCGTCTACGTCGACCGCATCGACGTGGTCGGCAACACCCAGACCCTGGACTATGTGATCCGCCGCGAAATGAGCGTGGTGGAAGGCGACGCCTACAACCGCGCCCTTGTCGACCGCTCGAAGCGGCAGATCCGGGCGCTGGGCTTCTTCAAGAACGTCGAGATCACCGAGATTCCGGGCTCGGCGCCGGACCGCACGGCGTTGCAGGTCAAGGTCGAGGAGCAGCCGACCGGCGAGCTCTCGTTCAGTGCGGGCTATTCGTCGGTCGACCAGCTGGTGCTGGACCTGGGCATCACCCAGCGCAACTTCCGTGGCCGTGGCCAGGACGTACGAGCGCGGGTGTCGGTTGGGTCGCTGCGCCAGCAGCTGGACTTTTCGTTCACCGAGCCGCGGTTCCTGGATCGCGACGTGGCGGCGGGCATCGACGTCTACGGCTACCGCTACGACCTGTCGCAATACTCGGCCTACAAGACCACGACCTTCGGCACCACGCTGCGTGCCAGCTTCCCGCTCAGCATCGATATCCGCGGCGCCGTGCGCTACACGCTGCGCCAGGACGATATCCAGATCGACGGCCTGCTTTGCGACCCGACCCAGGGCCAGGTGCTGTCCTCGGCGCTGTGCGACCAGGTGGGCAGCCGGCTGACCTCGTCGATCGGCTACGGCGTGCGGTGGGACCGCCGCAACGACTACCTGAACCCGACGCGCGGGTTCTACGTCGACTTCAACCAGGACGTTGCCGGCCTGGGCGGCGACGTGAACTATATCAAGACCGACCTCGAGGGCGGCTGGTTCCACGGCTTCACCAAGGACATCATCTTCTCGGTCACCGGGTTCACCGGCTATGTCACCGGCTGGGCCGGCGACACGGTGCGGATCAACGACCGTTACTACAAGGGCGGCCTGGATTTCCGGGGCTTCCAGACGGCCGGGATCGGGCCGCGCGACCTGTCGCTGGGCCGGACCGACGCCCTGGGCGGCAAGGCCTATGCCATCGGCACCGTGGAGCTGACCGTGCCGACCTTCCTGCCCGACCAGTATGGGATCAAGGCCGCGCTGTTCAGCGATTTCGGCACCCTGGGCAAGCTGGACAAGGCCGACCGCAACTATCGCGCCGGCGACGTGGATTGCACCAACCCCACTATCGTCAACCCGGCCGATCCGACCATGACGCTGCCCAATCTGGCGACGCCCGGAACGCGCAACACCTGCATTCGTGACGATCTTTCGCTGCGCGCCTCGGCCGGCATCAGCATCTTCTGGAAGTCGCCCATGGGCCCGATCCGGTTCGATTTCAGCAAGGTCCTGGCCCACCAGCCCTACGACCAAAAAGAAACCTTCCGATTCTCCACCTCAACCAGGTTCCAATAGACATGACCCTCAAGACCCTCGCCGCGGCCGGTTGCGCCTCGGTTTTCGCGCTCTCCGGCGCCACGGCCGCCCTTGCCCAGGCCCCCGCCGCCCCGCGGCCCGCCGCCCCCGCCGCCGGGCCGACGCCCCAGGTCACGCACGGCCCGCCCATCGCCGGCCTGTGTATGGTTTCGCCGGACCAGGTCCTGGCTTCCTCGACGGTCGGCAAATACGTCCAGACGCGCCTGCAGCAGCTGGCCGCCCAGGTGAACGCCGAGCTGACCGCCGAGCAGACCGCTATCGAGACCGACGCCAAGGCCCTGGACGCCCAGCGCGCCACCCTGGCGCAGGACGCCTTCGAGCAGCGCGGCGCCGCCGTCCAGGTCCGCGCCAGCGCCTTCCAGCGCAAGGCCCAGCAGCGCCAGCGCGAAATGGAGGCCACCCGGGACAAGGCGATCAGCCGTGTCTACGACGAGATGGAGCCCTTCATCAGCCAAGTCTATCAGCAGAAGGTCTGCTCGGTGCTGCTGAACCGCCAGGCCATCGTGGTGGCCAACCCGGCGGGCGACATCACCGGCGCCGTGACCACCGCGCTGAACGCCAAGATCACCCAGTTCGCCTTCGATCGCGAACGGCTGGACCAGGCGCCGGCGCCGGCGGCCGCGGCGGCTCCGCGCCGTTAGGCCGCGACGGACGCGGGCCGAGCGCTTAAAACCCGGCCCATGCCCGATCCGCGATTCTTCGAGGACCTTGGCCCCGTGCGCCTTGGCGAGCTCGCCGCCCTGACCGGAGCCGAGCTTGCCGATCCGCGGGACGCCGAGCGGCTGGTCTATGGGGTGGCGGTGCTGGCCCAGGCCGGCGCGGACACCATCACCTTCCTGGCCGACCGCAGGTACGGCGCCGAGCTGGCCAACGGCCGCGCCGGCGCCTGTTTCCAGTCGCCGGCCCTGGTGGGACATGCGCCCGCCGGCTGCGCCGTGCTCAGCGTCGGCAACCCGCAGGCGGCCTATGCCCTGGCCGCCCAGCGCCTGCACCGGCCCCGGCCGGGCGCGAGCCAGGCCATGGCGGCGGATGCCGAGCTGGAGGCCGATGTGATCCTGGGCGCCGGGGTGGTGATCGGCCCCGCCGCCCGCATCGGCCGCGGCACGCGGATCGGCGCCGGCAGCGTTATCGGGCCGGGGGTGGCGATCGGGCGCAACTGCGAGATCGCGCCAAACGTCACCATCGGCTTCGCCCTGGTGGGCGACCGGGTGAAGATCCTGGCCGGGGCGGTGATCGGCGAGCCCGGGTTCGGCGCCACCGCGGGGCCAAAGGGGCTGATCGACATCCCCCAGCTGGGCCGGGTGATCATCCAGGACGGGGTGTCGATCGGGGCCAACACCACGATCGACCGGGGGGCCTTCGAGGACACGGTGATCGGCGAAAACACCAAGATCGACAACCTTGTACAGATCGCCCACAACGTCCGCGTGGGCCGCAACTGCGTGATGGCCGCCCATACCGGGGTCTCGGGCAGCGTGACGATCGGTGACGGGGCCCAGTTCGGCGGCCGGGCCGGGGTGGCGGACCATGTGACGATCGGGGCGGGCGCACGCGTCGGCGCCGCGGCCGGCGTGATGAAGGACATTCCCGCCGGCGAGACCTGGGGCGGCATGCCGGCGCGGCCGATCCGTCAGTGGCTGAAAGAGACCGCGTGGCTGGCCCGGATGGCGAGCCGCAAGGGTGGGGGAGAGACATGACGCGCAAGGCGCCGGTGGCGGACAACCCCACCGAGATCGACATCACCGAAGTGCTGGCGCGGATCCCGCACCGCTATCCGTTCCTGCTGGTCGATCGCTGCGAGGAGTACAAGATCTCGGAGTCGATCGTCGGTATCAAATGCGTGACGGTGAACGAGCCCTATTTCCAGGGTCACTTCCCCGGCTATCCGGTGATGCCCGGGGTGCTGCTGATCGAGGCCATGGCCCAGACCGGCGCTGTGCTGATGTCGAAGTCGCTGGAAGTCGACGTCGGCGGCAAGGCGATCTTCTTCATGTCGGCCGACAACTGCCGCTTCCGTGCGCCGGTGCGGCCGGGCGACGTGATCCGGATGCCGGTGCGGGTGGTCCGTCACCGCGGCGACGTGTTCAAGTTCGCGGGCCAGGCGCTGGTGGGCGACAAGGTCGCCGCCGAGTGCGAGTTCGCCGCCATGGTGGTGGAGACCTGAGGCCTTGAGCGTCGATATCCACCCGACCGCCCTGGTCGCCAAGGGGGCGGAACTGGCCGACGGCGTCAGCGTCGGCCCCTATTCGATCCTCGGCGAGCACGTGAAGGTGGGCGCTCGCACCCAGATCCTGGCGCATGTGGTCGTCGAGAACCGCACCACGATCGGCGAGGACTGTTCGGTCCGCAATTTCTCGAACCTGGGCGGGCCGCCGCACCACACCGGCTACAAGGGCGAGCCGACCGAGCTTGTCATCGGCGACCGCAACAAGATCTGGGAGCACGTGACCATGCACATCGCCGCGCCCGGCGGCGACGGCTTCACGCGGGTGGGCAACGACGGCTTCTACATGGCGACCAGCCACGTGGGTCACGACTGCGTGGTCGGCGATAATGTGGTCCTGGCCCACTCCGCCACCCTGGGCGGTCACGTGCATGTCGGCGACTTCGTGACGGTGAGTGGGCTGGCGGCGGTGCACCAGTTCTGCCGCGTGGGCCGCTACGCCTTCATCGGCGGCCTGGCGGCGGTGACCAAGGACGTCATCCCCTATGGCCTGGTGTGGGGCAACCACGCCCACCTCGAAGGCCTGAACCTGGTGGGGCTGAAGCGACGCGATTTCGGCCGCGAGACGATCAGCGAACTGCGCTCGGCCTACCGGCTGCTGTTCGCCGAGGAGGGAACGTTCCAGGAGCGGATCGACGACACCGCCACCGCCTTCGGCCAGTGCGCTCCGGTGATGGAGATCATCGATTTCATCCGCGCCGACGCCAGCCGGCCGCTCTGCCTGCCGGACCGCGAGGTCTGATGAACAAGCTGGGCCTGATCGCCGGCGGCGGCGGTCTGCCGTTGGAGATCGCCCAGCATTGCGAACGCTCGGGCCGTCCGCTGTTCGTGATCCGGCTGAAGGGCTTCGCCGGCAGCGGCCTGGCCGACTATGCCGGCGCCGAGGTCGGGCTGGCGGAGATCGGCAAGTGCCTGAAAGCGCTGAAGCGCGCCGGCTGCCGCTCGATCTGCCTCGCCGGGCAGGTGTCGCGCCCCGACTTCGCCAGCCTGGTGCCGGACCTGCGCGGCCTGATGCTGTTGCCGAAGGTGATCGCCAGCGCACGGAAGGGCGACGACGCTCTCTTGCGTCTGCTGGTCGGCGAGTTCGAGAAGGAAGGCTTCGAGGTCGAGGGCGCGCACCAGGTCATGGATGACCTGACCCTGCCGGCCGGGCCGCTGGGCAAGCTCGCGCCGACGACCGACGAACTGGCCGACGCCACCCGGGCGCTGGAGGTGGCGCGGGCCATCGGGCGGCTCGACGTAGGTCAGGCGGCGGTGGTCTCGGGCGGGCTGGTGCTGGCGGTGGAGGCCCAGGAGGGGACCGACGCCATGCTGGCGCGCGTGGCCGACCTGCCAGGGCACCTGAAGGGCCGGCCGGGCGCGGGCGCCGGCGTGCTGGGCAAGGCGCCCAAGCCGATCCAGGAGACGCGTGTGGACCTGCCGACCATCGGCCTGGCCACCGTCCAGGGCGTGGCGCGGGCTGGTCTGGCGGGCATTGTCGGCGAGGCGGGCCGGCTGCTGGTGCTGGACCGCGAGGCTGTGATCGCCCTGGCGGACGAACTGGGCGTCTTCATCCTGGGCGTGGAGCCTGCAAGCCTGGAACAGGGCGGGCCGTGAGCGGGGGGCCGCTCACCGTGATGCTGGTGGCGGCCGAGGCCTCGGGCGACGATCGTGGAGCGGGCCTGGCCCGGGCGCTGAAGCGCCGGCTGGGCGCGGGTGTCCGCTTCGTGGGCGTCGGTGGCCAGAAGCTGGCCGCCGAGGGGGTCGAGAGCCCCTTCGACATCGCCGACCTCTCGATCTTCGGGCTGACCGAGGGCCTGTTCGCCTACGCCAAGGTGCTGCGTCGCGCCGACCAGACCGCGGCGGTGGCGGCGCGCGAGCGGCCGGACGTGGCCGTGCTGATCGACTCCTGGGGCTTCACCCTGCGCGTGGCGCACCGCCTGCGCCGGCTGGACCCCCGGCTGCCGATCGTGAAGTACGTTGCGCCCCAGGTCTGGGCCTCGCGGCCGGGCCGGGCGAAGACCGCGGCCAGGTGGTTCGACCTGCTGCTGACCATCCACGCCTTCGACGCGCCGGCATTTCGCCGCGAGGGGCTGGAGACCCTATTCGTGGGCGACGCGACCCTGGCGATCGATTTCGCCGCCGCCGACGCCGAGGGCCTGCGCCGCGAGATCGGCGCGGGACCGGACGATCCCATCCTGCTGGTCCTGCCCGGCAGCCGGCCGGTGGAGATCGAGCGGGTGATGCCGGCCTTCGAGGATGCGGTGAACCGGCTGAAGCCCGAACGTCCCGGCCTGCACGTGGTCGTCCCCGCCGCGCCCACGGTGGCCGAGCTGGTCAAGGCCCGCGTCGCCGGCTGGCCGCACCGGGCGCATGTGGTGGAGGGCGAGGCGGCCAAGCGCGCCGCCATGACGGCGGCGACGGTGGCGCTGGCCTGCTCGGGCACGGTGACGACGGAACTGGCGCTGGCCGGCTGCCCCATGGTGGTGGCCTATCGCCTCGCGCCGGTGACCCACGCGATCCTGAAACGGCTGATCCGCACGAAGTGGGTGACGCTGTTCAACATCGCCGCCCAGGACTTCGTGGCCCCGGAGATGATCCAGGACGACTGCAACGGCCCGGCCTTGGCGCGCGAGGTGGCGCTCCGCCTGGATGACCCCGACCTGCGCCGCCGCCAGATCGCACGACAGAACGCGGCGCTGCTGAAAATGGGCCGCGGCGGCCCCGATCCAAACGAAGCCGCCGCGGATGCAATCCTGGAACTGGTCGCGAAGCGCGCTTAGCGCTTGTCGATGGTCGCGTAGGTGCGCGGGCCCTCGCCGGTGTAGATCTGGCGCGGGCGGCCGATCTTCTGCGAGGGATCCTCGATCATTTCCTTCCACTGAGCGATCCAGCCGACCGTGCGCGCAAGCGCGAACAGGACGGTGAACATCTCGGCCGGGAAGCCGAGCGCCCGGAGCGTGATGCCCGAGTAGAAGTCGACGTTCGGATAGAGCTTGCGGTCGATGAAGAACGGGTCGCTGAGCGCCACCTTCTCCAGCTCGATGGCCACCTGCAGCAGCGGGTCGTTCTCGGCCCCGACCTCCTTCAGGACCTCGTGGCAGGTCTTCTGCATGACCGTCGCGCGCGGGTCATAGTTCTTGTACACGCGGTGGCCGAAGCCCATCAGCATGTAGCGACGATCCTTCACCCCCTGGACGAACTCGGGGATGCGATCGACGGTGCCGATCTCGGCCAGCATGTTGAGGCATTCCTCGTTGGCCCCGCCGTGTTTGGGGCCCCAGAGGGAAGCGATGCCGGCGGCGATGCAGGCGAAAGGGTTGGCGCCCGAAGAGCCGGCCAGACGCACCGTCGAGGTCGAGGCGTTCTGCTCATGGTCGGCATGCAGGATGAAGATTCGGTCCATGGCGTTGGTCAGGACCGGGTTCGGCTTCCAGTCCTCGGCCGGGACCGAGAAGCACATGCGAAGGAAATTCTCAGCATAGGAGAGGTCGTTGCGCGGATAGACGAAGGGCTGGCCGCGGAAATACTTGAACGCGCGGGCTGCGATGGTCGGCATCTTGGCGATCATCCGGTGCGCGGAGATCATCCGCTGTTCCGGATCGTTGACGTTGGTGCTGTCGTGGTAGAAGGCCGACAGTGCGCCGACTGCGCCGGTCATGATCGCCATCGGGTGAGCATCCCGACGGAAGCCTTGGAAAAATCTGTCGAATTGCTCGTGCAGCATCGTGTGGTAGATAATGTTCTGCTCGAATTGCGCGAACTGCGGCGCGGTCGGCAGCTCGCCGTGCAGCAGCAGGTAGCAGACCTCCAGAAAGCTGGATTGCTCGGCCAGTTCGGCGATCGGGTAGCCGCGATGCAGCAGCACGCCCTTGTCGCCGTCGATGAAGGTGATCTTGCTCTCGCAGGACGCGGTAGACGTGAAGCTGGGGTCGTAGGTGAAGACGTCGGCTTCCGCGTAGAGCTTGCGGATGTCCACGACGTCCGGACCGTCGGTGCCCTTGAGCACCGGCAGGATGACCGTCTTGCCGTTGATCTCAAATTTTGCCGTATCGTCGCTCATATGACCCCCTTCGAACCCACCGATTGAAACACCCGTTTCGGCTTATACCCCTTTAGGTGACAAGCGAAAGCGCGTCGTCGATACGGCCCAGGCTCTCGTCGCGGCCGAGCGCGGTCATGGCGCCGGCGAGGTCGGGGGCGGGCGATCCGCCCGCGAGCACGGCGCGCAACTGCGGTCCGAACTTTCCCATGCCGATGCCTTCGGCGTCCGCAAAGGCGCGCATGGCCATTTCCAGCGGCGGGACGGCCCATTCGCCGACGTCGGCCAGGGCCGTGCGCAGACGCCCGATGCGGCCGAGCATCTCGGCGTCGAGCTGGGTCCGGGTCTTTTCGGGCAGCTCAAGCGGCCGGGTCTTGAGCACGAACAGGACCGCGTCGGCCAGTTCCAGGGTGGTCTTGGCGCCATCGCGGACGAAGGGGACGGTGTGGGCGATCAGCGTCTCGTCGCCCTGGCGCAGCGTGACGTCGCGGCTCTTCAGGATGGCTGCGACCAGCGCGGCCAGGCGGGCCGGGTCGGCCTGGCGGATGTAGTGGTTGTTGAGGTGGTTCAGCTTGGCCCAGTCCAGACGGGCGGCGGCGCTGACCACATCCCTGATGTCGAACCATTCGATGGCCTGGGCGTCGGAGAAGATTTCGTCGTCGCCATGACCCCAGCCCAGCTTGGCCAGGTAGTTGCGCAGGGTCTCCGGCAGATAGCCCATGTCGTCGAACTCGCCGACCGCCTGGGCGCCGTGGCGCTTAGACAGCTTGGCGCCGTCCGGCCCATGGATCAGCGGCAGGTGGGCCCAGACCGGGACCTCCCAGTCCAGGGCCCGGTAGATGATGGTCTGGCGGGCGGCGTTGTTCAGGTGATCGTCGCCGCGGATTACGTGGGTGATGCCCATGTCGTGGTCGTCGACGACGACGGCGAGGTTGTAGGTCGGGTTGCCGTCGGTGCGCAGCAGGATGAGGTCGTCCAGGCCGGCGTTCTGGAAGGTCACGTCGCCCTTGACCGCGTCGGCCACGACGGTCTCGCCGTCGAGCGGGCTCTTCAGGCGCACCGCATAGCCGCGGGCGGGCCAGGTCGCGGGGTCGGCGTCGCGCCAGGGGGAGCGGACCACGCGGCCCTCGGCGCGGGCGCGCTCGCGCTCGGCCTCCAGTTCCTGCGGCAGCATGTAGTCGCGGTAGGCCTGGCCCCGGGCGAGCAGGTCGTCCACGGCCTCGCGGTGGCGGTCGGCGCGGGCGAACTGGAACACCGGCGGTTCGTCCGACTCCAGGCCCAGCCACGCCAGGCCATCGAAGATCACCTGCACGGCCGCCTCGGTGGAGCGTTCGCGATCGGTGTCCTCGACGCGCAAAAGGAACTGACCACCCGTGTGACGTGTATAAAGCCAGTTGAAAAGCGCGGTGCGGGCCGTGCCAATGTGCATCATGCCGGTGGGCGAGGGGGCAATCCGGGTGCGGACGGGACGGTCTGACATAACTGGAACGGGAGAGCTCGAAGGGGCTGGGGCGCCCGCAGCGGGGGCCGCGGCGGCGCCTCTTAGCACGCGGCTTCCGAGGCTTCCTAGTTTTGCGCGGATCGGGGCCTGGGCCTCCGACCAGGCTGAGGCGCAGGCGGATCGCTGGACGCTGTGGACGCCGGTGGCGTTCGGCTGCGGATGCGGAGCCTATTTCGCGCTGGCGCGCGAGCCGCAGGCGTGGATCGCCTGGGCGCTGTTGCCGCTCGCCGCGGCGCTGCTGGCCGCCACCCGCTGGAGCGCCTGGCGGGCGACGACCATGGCCCTGGTGCTGGCGGCCTGCGCGGTGGGCGGCTTCGCGGTCGCCAAGCTGCGCGCCGAGAGCGTCAAGGCGCCGGTGGCCCAGGCCGGGGCGCGGCCGCAGCCGGTGGAGGCCTGGGTGGTCGATATCGCCCCACCGGGGCAGGGCGGCCAGCGGCTGCTGCTGGCGCCGATCCGGGTCGGCGACTGGGCGCCGGCTGCGACGCCGGTCCGGATGCGGGTCACGCTGCGGCCCGGCACGCCACTGCCGGCGCCGGGCCAGGCGGTGCGGGTGCTGGCGATCGTCAATCCGCCACCACCGCCGGCCAGTCCCGGCTCCTACGACTTCGCCCGCGACGCCTATTTTCAGAGTGTGGGCGGCGTGGGTCTCGCCCTGCAGCCGCCGGAACCCGTGGCCACCGAGCCGCCGCCGCCGTGGCGGCTGGCGCTGGACATGAAGGTCAATGCGGTCCGCTGGGCGCTGACCCAGCGGATCGTCGAAGCCCTGGGGCCCGAAACCGGCGGCCTGGCGGCGGCCATGACCACGGGCCACGAGGCCTACATCCCCAAGCAGCAGGTGGACAATCTGCGCGCGGCGGGGCTGGCGCACATCATCTCGATCAGCGGCCTGCACATGGCCATCGTCGGCGGTTTCGCCTTTGGCGTGGCGCGGCTGGCAGTGGCCGCGTGGCCGTGGCTGGCGCTCAGGGTGCATGGCAAGAAGCTGGCGGCCGCCTTCGGCCTCGCCGCCGTGCTGGGCTACCTGGTGCTGTCGGGCTGGCCACCGCCGGCGCAGCGCGCGGCGATCACCGCCTCCATCGCCTTCCTGGCGGTGCTGGCCGACCGGCAGGCCATCAGCCTGCATGCCCTGGGCCTGGCCGCAATGGTGGTGCTGTTGCTGCAGCCTGAGGCGGTCACCGAGCCGGGGTTCCAGATGTCGTTCGCAGCGACGGCGGCCCTGGTGGCGCTGGCCGAGATCTGGCCGCGGGCGGTCAAGGAGATCCAGGTCCCGCTGCCGATCCGGCTGTTCCAGGCCGGGGTCGGCTGGACGGCGGCCAGCCTGGCGGTGAGCTTCGTGGCGGGCCTCGCCACCGGGCCGTTCGCGATCCAGCATTTCAACCGGGTCTCCACCTGGGGCCTGTTCGCCAACCTGGCCGCGGCGCCGATCTCGTCCTTCCTGATGATGCCGGGCCTGGCCGTGGGCGCGGCGCTGACCCCGTTCGGGCTGGGCAAGGCGCCGCTGGAGCTGGCCGGCTGGTCGATCGGACTGATCAACCAGGTGGCGGCCTGGGCGGCAGCCGCGCCGATGTCCCAGGTGGTGGTGGCGAGCGGCCCCGACTGGACGCTGGCGGCGAGCTTCCTCGGGCTGCTGTTCGTCTGCCTGTGGCGCGGTCGGCTGCGCTGGGTGGGCCTGCCGCTGGCCCTGACCATCCTGTGGGTTCCGCGGCCGCCGACGCCCGACGTCTGGGTCAGCGCCGACGGGGCCGCGGTGGCCATGCGCGAGGGCAAGGACGCCGTCCTGCTACGGCCGGACGTAAAGCTGTTCGGCGCCGAGCTGTGGGCGCGGCGGCGGGGCCTGACGCCGCTGGAGACCGAGGCGGCGCGCGACGCCCGGTTCGACTGCGATCACTGGAGCTGCGCGCCGGGGCCGGGCGCGCCGGTCCGGCTGGCGGCGGCGTGGAACCTCAAGCGGCCGCTGAAGGACGGGCGGCTGGCGGCGATCTGCGCCGGCGCGGAGCTGGTGATCCTGCGCAACGACTTTCCGCCGGAGAGCTGCGCCGCGCCCAGGGTGCTGACGGGCGTGGACTTCGCGGCCGGCGGCTCGGCGGAGCTCTATCGGCAAGGCGCCGGCTGGCGGATCGTCTGGGCGCAGGACCTGCGCGGCCACCGGCCGTGGACCTGGGGCTACGACCCGCGATGATGTTCGCCAGGCCGCTGCGCGCCCGGGTGCGCTCCGGCGAGATCGCCACCAGCGTGCGGATCTGGCAGCGGCCGCAGGTGAAGGTCGGCGGGTGCTACCCGCTGCTGGACGGCCATATCGAGGTCACGCGGCTGCAGGAGGTCGACCTGGATGACGTGACCGAAGCCGTGGCGCGCGAAGGCGGCTTCGGCTCCCTGGCGGCGCTCATGAAAACCGCCCGCCACGGGCGCGGCGAGCGGGTGTTCATCGTGGATTTCGTGTTCGTGGGCGCTAGTGATAGCGGCGGATGAGCCCCACCAGCTTGCCTTGCACGGCTACCTGGTCAGGGCCGAAGATGCGGGTCTCATAGGCCGGGTTGGCGGCCTCCAGCGCGATGGAGGCGCCCTTCTTGCGCAGGCGCTTCAGGGTGGCCTCCTCGCCGTTGACGAGGGCCACGACGATGTCGCCGGAGACGGCGCTGTCGGTCCGCTTGATGACCACGAAGTCGCCGTCGAGGATGCCGGCGTTGATCATCGAGTCCCCGGCGATCTCCAGGACGAAGTGCTCGCCGGCCCCCAGGATGCTCTCCGGCACCGGCATGCGGTCGCGTTCCTGCTGGATCGCCTCGATCGGCGTGCCGGCGGCGATCTTGCCGAGGATCGGCAGGTCGCGGCTGTCGTTGGCGGCGGCCGGCTGGGTGGGCCCGCCGTCGACCAGTTGCGGCTTGAAGGGCGCGCGGCCGCGCGGCGGGGCGGCGGCGGTCGCCTGTTCCGGCAGCTTGATCACCTCCAGCGCCCGGGCGCGGTGCGGCAGGCGACGCAGAAAGCCGCGTTCCTCCAGGGCGGTGATCAGGCGGTGGATGCCGGACTTCGACGCCAGGTCCAGGGCCTCCTTCATCTCGTCGAAGGACGGCGAGACGCCGCTTTCCTTGATCCGTTCATGGATGAACATCAGCAGTTCATGTTGCTTGCGGGTGAGCATCTCGGAACCTCGAAGAACAAAGCGCAAACGCTTGCCGATGTTCTCTAGGTGTTCCGCATTAATGTCAAGTTACAGGCGTTTGGCGCCAAAACATACATGAATCCAATGTGTTGGAGCCGCGTGCCGAGCGCGGCGGCGACTCAGTCGAGCAGGATGCGAGTCGCCTGGGCGACATCCGACTGCCGCATCAGGCTCTCGCCCACCAGCATGGCCGCGGCGCCGGAGCGCTCGAGGCGCGCGGCATCGGCCCGGGTGGCGATGCCGCTCTCGGTGACCAGCAGGGCGCCGGGCGGCGCGGCGGCGGCGAGGCGCTCGGTGGCGGCGAGGTCGGTGACGAAGGTCCGCAGGTCGCGATTGTTGACGCCCACGAGGTCGGCGCCCAGGCGCCCGGCGCGGGCCATCTCCGCGGCGTCGTGGACCTCGACCAGGGCGTCCATGCCGAGCCGCCGGGCCTCGGACATCAACTCGGCGGCCAGGGTGTCGTCGACCATCGCCAGGATCACCAGGATGGCGTCGGCGCCCAGGGCGCGACTCTCGGCCACCTGCCAGGGGTCGACGAGGAATTCCTTGCGAAGGCAGGGCAGGGCAACGGCCTCGCGGGCGGCGGTGAGGAAGGCGTCGGCCCCCTGGAAGCTGGGGCCATCGGTGAGCACGGAGAGGCACGCCGCGCCGCCGACCGCGTAGGCGCGCGCCAGGGCCGGCGGGTCGAAGTCCGCGCGGATCAGGCCCTTGGAGGGCGAGGCCTTCTTGATCTCGGCGATCAGGGCCAAGCGGCCGGGCGCATGGGCGCGGTCCAGGGCGGCGCGGAAGCCGCGGGGGGCGGAGGCGCGGTCGTTGGCGACCGGCGCGGCGGCCTTGCGGACGGCCACCTCCTGGCGCTTGTAGGCCGCGATGTGCTCCAGGATGTCGGTCATCGGCCGGCGATCTCCACCAGCCGGTCGAGCGCGGCCTGAGCGCGGCCGTCGTCGATGACCTGGGCGGCCAGGTCGACGCCTTCGCGCAGGGTCTCGACCTTCTCGCCCACCAGGAAGGCGGCGGCGGCGTTCAGGAGTACGATGTCGCGGTAGGCGCCCGGCTGGCCCTGCAGCAGCACCCGAAGCGCCGCGGCGTTCTGGGCGGGCGAGCCGCCGGTCAGGTCCGCCAGAGCGGCGCGCTTCAGGCCGACCGCCTCGGGGGTGACGGTGAACAGCCGCACCTGGCCTTCGCGCAGTTCGGCGACGCTGGTCTCGCCGGTGGTGGACATCTCGTCCATGCCGCCGCTGTGGACCACCCAGGCCCGCTCGGAGCCCAGCGCGCCCAGCACCCGGGCCAGGGGCGCGACCCAGCGCTCGGCGAACACGCCGACGATCTGCCGCTGGGCGCCGGCCGGATTGGTCAGCGGGCCCAGCAGATTGAAGATCGTCCGGAACCCCAGCTCCGCGCGGATCGGCGAGACGTGGCGCATGGCGCCATGGTGGGCCGGCGCATACAGGAAGCAGATTCCGGCCCGGTCCAGGGCCTGGAGCTGGCGCTCGGCCCCGGGGTCGATGGCGACGCCCAGTTCCGTGAGCACGTCGGCTCCGCCGGACTTGGAGGAGAGCGCCCGGTTGCCGTGTTTGGCGACCTTCAGGCCGCCACCGGCCGCCACGAAGGCCACGGCGGTGGAGATGTTCAGGGTGTGGAGGCCATCGCCGCCGGTGCCGCAGACGTCGAGCGTCGGGTAGGGCGGGTCCAGGTGGATGGCCGCCTTGCGCATGGCCCGCGCGCAGGCGGCGATCTCGCCCAGGGTCTCGCCGCGCATGCGCATGGCGGTGAGCGCCGCGCCCACCTGGGACGGCGTCGGTTCGCCGCGCAGGCAGGCGGCGAAGAACTCCCCGGCGTCGTCCTCGGAGAGCGTCCCGCCATCGGCCAGGCGCGTCAGCAGCGGCTTGAATGCATCGGACATCGGGTGGCGTGCGTCAGACCTGGGCGAGCCGCTTCACGCCGGCCAGGTCCAGGAAGTTGCCCAGCAGCTGGTGGCCGCACTCGGTGGCGATGGATTCCGGGTGGAACTGGACGCCGTGGATTGGCCGGGTGCGGTGGCGGAATCCCATGATCTCGCCGTCGTCGGTGCGAGCGTTGACCTCCAGCACCTGCGGCAGATCGCCCGCTTCGACCGAAAGCGAGTGATATCGCGTGCCTGTGAACGGGTTCTTCAACCCGGCGAACACACCGGTGTCGGTGTGATGGATTTGACTGGTTTTCCCATGCATGAGCGCGCGGGCGCGGACGATCGCGCCGCCAAACGCCTGGCCGATCGCCTGATGGCCCAGGCAGACGCCGAGGATCGGCAGGGATTCCGGAGCCCGGCTGACCAGTCCGAGGCAGATCCCGGCTTCATTCGGCGTACAAGGTCCCGGCGAGAGCAGGACGGCTTCGGGCCGCAGACCCAGGGCGTCTTCCACGGTGATCGCATCGTTGCGATGGACAACCGTCTCCGCCCCCAGCTCGTTCAGGTAGTGGACGAGGTTGTAGGTAAAGCTGTCGTAGTTATCGATCACCAGGATCATGTGGCTTCTCTAGGCGTTGCCGCGCCGCGCGCCAAGCGGGATGCTGCGGCCATGCGGTTCAGCGACTCGACCCTCGATCCTATCGCTATTGAGCGGGCCCGCGGGCTGCTGCGCACGCCCCGGCGCCGCGACCCGCTATGGCCGGCGCTGGTCGCGGCGACGGCCCTGGCCCTGACCTCCGTGATGTTCGCGGCGGTGGCGGTGCTCGCCCCGCCGCTGCAGACCGAGCACGTGGCCGCGAGCGCACCGGGGTAGGGCGCACGCCCACGACTCAGCGCCTGGGGCTTGCCCTCCCCACTCCGCGCTCCCGCCGCATCGCTATCGTCTCAAGGTTTGATCGTGAACGTGAAGTCGCCCTCCGTCCGGTGGCTGTCGGTCGAGGTCACCCGCCAGCGCACGCGATAGGCGGCGGGCGGCAAGGCGACCGGGATCGGCACGATTGCCACGCGGCGATCCTGCGGGTCGAGGGACAGGCGGCCGGTCGTCGCGGGGCGGCCGTCGGCGCCCGAGAGGGTGATGGTGGAAAACGCCGGCTCGATGGCCTCGCTGAACCACAGCCGCAGTTCGGCCGGCGCGCGGCTGACGGTCGCTCCGACCTTCGGCAAGGCGTGCAGCAGCCGTGCGTGGGCGCCGGCCTGGGTCGGGCCCAGAGCCAGGGCGGTCACGAGGAGGAGGGCGGCCCGGGTCATTGTCCAGACCAGACCGGCTTGCCGATCGACCTGGGGAACAGGTCGTCGAGGAAGACGTGCAGTTGCACGACGAAGCCGACGCCGCGGCCGCTGTCGTGGTTGATGGGAAAGGTCGCTTCGGCCCCCAGCTGGTAGTAGCGGCCCGCCCAGATGACGCCGGGATTGATGGTTCCGGTCGTCCGGGAGCCGGAGGCGTGGGCGACCGGGGTTTCAAAGTCGGCTTCCACCAGGGGAGTCAGGTGGTTCAGGAAATCGGGCAGGCCATAATCCTTCACGTGCGAGGCCAGATAGGGAAGGCTGTATTCCAGCGCGAAGCCGGAGTGCAGGACGCTGGGATTGCGGTCCGCGCCATCGTGCAACCGGTCCGGAATCGCGTAGCCGACGACGCCGGTGAGGGCGAGCGGCCGCGCCCAGGTCAGGCTGTCCGGCAGGTCGCCGCCACCCTTCCCGAAATAGACGCTCGGCGTGAACGTCGAGTGATGTTCCGCGCCGACCCTGTCGGCGCCCGTGTCAGCCCACTCCGTGCTCAGGCCAACCGCCACGATGGTCTCGTGCTCGGCGCTGGTGATCGCCTGGTACTTCACCGTGACCTCCAGGTTCTGGAAGCCCTGGGCCTTGCCGAGGCCGCTGGTCTTGAGCTGCGTCCAGGTCTCGCCGACCGAGATGCCAAGCTTGGGGGTCAGCCGCTTTGAATATTCGCCGGAGACATCCAGTTGCCGCTGCATCGGGTCGTCTCCGGTCTTGAATGACGAGATCGTCGGCAGCGAAAGCTCGTCGGCGACGCCAGGGTCGTCGGTCTTGAGGGTCGCCGGGAAGAAGCGGTTGCCGGCCACGGCGTGGGCCGTCGCGGAGCCGGCGCAGAGCGTGGCCGTGAGGCCCGCCGAGCAGGCCAGCAGAATGAGATTGCGCATGGGCGCTCCAGAGATCCGAGAAGTGTCGATGCATCCCGCCCAGCGGCGCATAGGCGACTGGCGGGACGCGCGCGGCCAGGCTCAGACTGTGGTGGGGGGCGCTCTCGGGGATTGTTCCCGATGGCGGATGGCGGCGGCCCGCGGCGCGCTGCGCGCCGCGGGCTGTGCTGTGAAGCTGACGAACGTGACCCGGTCGGAGTCCAGGTCCGGCGTTGGAGCGGGCGCCGAATGGTGGCCGGCAAACGCGCAGAGTTCGCGATGCTTGCCGGATTCGGGCGTGGTGGGCTTGCCTTGCCCGTCAAGCTCAAGCAGCTGGCTGCCGGTCCCCGTGCAGATCACGAACGGCGCGCCCGTCGCACCCTGAGGGTTGGGCATCCAGCCCGCGGGCGTGGCCGCGCGGAGCATGACGGCGGCGAGGACAAGCAGCGCCACGCCCAGGCGCCGCGCCCGTCCCGACATCGTGCTCAAGCCTCGGCCGCGCATGGTTCCGGCTTCGCATCGCGCATCGCGGAGGTCAATTCCGTTCCGCGCCGTCAGATGAACCGCCAGCTTTCCTCTGCCGCGCTGCGCAGCGCCTGGGCCTTCTGGAGGGTCTCGTTGTATTCCGCGTCGGGGTCGCTATCGGCCACCACGCCGCCGCCGGCCTGGACGTACATCATGCCGTTCTTGAAGAGCGCGGTGCGCAGCACGATGCAGGTGTCGACCGAGCCGTCGGAGCCGAAATAGCCGACTGCGCCGGCATAGGTGAGGCCGCGCTTCTCGCTCTCCAGGTCGTCGATGATCTCCATGGCGCGGACCTTGGGCGCGCCCGATAGCGTGCCGGCGGGCAGGGCGGCCATCACCACGTCGACCGGGTCCAGGCCGTCTGGCGCATCGCCCTCGACGTTGGAGACCAGGTGCATGACGTGGCTGTAGCGCTCGACGAAGAAGCTGGCGGTGACCCGCACGCGGGGCGCGCGGCTGGCCGGCGGCGGTTCGTTCGCGCCCTTCTGCTTCAGCATGGCCACCCGGCCCACGTCGTTGCGGCCCAGGTCCAGCAGCATCAGGTGCTCGGCGCGCTCATTGGGGTCGGCGATCAGCTCCTGCTCGAGGCGGCGGTCCTCCTCGGGCGTGGCGCCGCGGGGACGGGTGCCGGCGATGGGGCGGATGGTGATCTTGCCGTCGCGCAGGCGGACCAGGATCTCCGGCGACGACCCGGCCAGGTGAAAGTCGCCGAAGTCCAGGAAGAACAGGAATGGCGAGGGATTGGTCCGCCGCAGCGACCGGTAGAGGGCGAACGGGTCGTGCGGGAAGGGTGCGCGGAACCGGTGGCTGGGCACCACCTGGAAGACATCGCCGGCGCGGACATATTCCTTCGCCCGTTCGACGATGCCCCGGTAGGTTTCGCGGTCGACGGGCGTGGTGAAGCGGTCGGGCTCGGGCAGCGCCGTGCCCAGCAGCGGCGGCGTCGGCTTGCGCAGGTCGGCGATCACCGCGGCCAGCCGGGCCTCGGCGGCGGCATAGGCCTCGGCCGCCGGCGCGCCGTTCGGACGCACCGAGGTGACCAGGACGATCTCCTGGGCGATGGCGTCGAAGATGGCGACGATCGACGGCCGGGCCATGATCCCGTCGGGCAGGCCCAGCGGGTCGGGATTGACGTTCGGCAGCCGCTCGACCAGCCGGATGGTGTCGTAGCCCAGGGCCCCGAACACGCCGGCCGCCATCGGCGGCAGGCCGTCCGGCAGCTGGATGCGCGAGGCGGCCAGCAGGTCGCGAAGGCTGTCCAAGGCCCCGCCCACCTGCGGCGTGAACCGGCCGGCCGCGATGTCCGCCCCGGTGGCGACCTCGGCCTGATCGCCGCGGCAGCGCCAGACCAGGTCCGGGTTCAGCGTGATGATCGAGTACCGCGCGCGGAAGGCGCCGCCCTCCACCGACTCGAACAGGAAGGCGTAGGGCTTGCCGTGGCCGATCTTCAGGAACGCCGAGACCGGCGTCTCCAGGTCGTCGATCAGCCGCGTCCAGACGACCTGGGGGGCGCCGCCGTCATAGGTCGTCCGAAAGGCCTCGAGCGGCGGCTCGGTCTTCACCCCTTCTTCTCCGCGGGCTTGGCGCCGTCCTTGGAGAGCGGCCCGAAGCCGGCGGCGGCGCGGGCGCGGGCGGCGTCGACCTTCACCTTCAGCTTGGTGCGCGAATAGGCCTGGGCGGACTCGGCCATCTCGCGGAACACCGCCGCGCTCAGTTCGGCTCGGTTGGTCTCGGCCAGGCGCGCGGCCTCGGGGCTGGGGTCCATGTGCACGTTCTCGACCCGGCCGACGGCCAGGGCGTTGGGCGCGCGGGTGGTCCAGACCTCGCCAGGCTTCGAGCCGAAGGCTCGGCCGAGGATCTCGCGCGGGACCTCGGGATGGGCCTGGGCGGTCTGGCGCGACAGCGCCGCGACCTTCACGGGGGCATAGCCGGCTGAGGCGGCGACCGCGTCCAGGGCCTCACCCTTGTCGATGCGCGCGCTGAGCGCGGTGGCGCGGGTCTCCATGGCCTTGACCAGCTCGCGCAGCTGCCACTCGCGGGTGGCGTCTGCGCGGATCTCGTCCAGCGGCGGCACATGGGCCGGGATCACCTTCTCGACGCGCACGGCGAAGGAGACGCCGTTGCCGAGTTCGGTGATCTCGCTCTCGCCGCCGGCCGGCAGCGAGAAGGCCAGTTGCAGGATCTTCGGCGGGAACCCCTGCAGCTGGCGGTGCTGGGCGTCGACGCCCTGGGCGCTGATCGGGCCCAGGGTCTTGGCCTCGGCGCCGGCCTTCGCGGCGGCCTGGGCCAGGGTCGCGCCGCCCTGGTGGGCGTCGTCGAAGGCCTGGGCCTGGGCGTAGACCTTCTCGGCGGCCATGGTCTTGCGCAGCTCCGCCTCCAGCATGGGACGGGCTTCCTCCAGCGTGATCTCGCGCCCGGCGGTCACCGAGACCACCTTGATGACCGTCAAACCCAGGTCGCCCTGCACGGCGCCGACCTGGCCCGGCATCATCTTGAACGCCGCCACGCCGGCCTTGCGGTCGGGGATGGCGGTGACCGGCTTGTCGGCGAACTCCACCGGCTCGACGCCCAGCGACTTGGCGATCGCAGCGGGCGCCTCGCCGCGGCCGAGGCGGGCCACGACCTGGTCCGCGATCGCCGGGGTCTTGGCCGGGATCTGCACCAGGGTGCGGGTCTCGGGCTTGGACAGCGTGTCCTTGCGGAAGTCGTAGCGCTTCTTGAGCGCGGCCGGGTCCACCGGGCCGAGCGACTCGGGCGGAGGCGGGGCGAAGGCCACGACGGTGATCAGCCGCATTTCCGGCAGGCTCAGGCGGCTGCGGTTCTCGGCCACGAAGGCGGCGAGCTGGGCGTCGGTGGGCGCCGGCGGCTGCGGCACGCTCTGCGGGGTGACCAGGAAGTAGCTGAGGTCGCGGGTCTCCAGCGCGAACACCGAGCCCAGGGCGCCGTAGGCGCGCGGCACGGCCAGACCGTTCTGCAGGCCAGCCCCCCAGTTCTGGGCCGCCATGCCGTCGCGGATCTCGGCGTCCAGCATCTTGGGCGTCATGCTGTTGTCCGCCAGCCGGCGCTGGTAGGTCTTCTTGTCGAAGCGGCCGGTGATCGGGTCGAAGAAGGCGGGGATCTTCTCCAGCTGCGCCAGGATCAGCTTGTCGGACGGGTGGATGCCCGAGCGCGACAGCAGTTCGGAAAAGGCCTCGCGGGTGGCCAGGCCGTTCAGCACCACGGTGTCGAGGTGGTTGGCTTCGGCCATATCCTGCGGGATCGGCTGGCCCTGCTGCTGCCCCTCAAGACGCTTCTTGTAGTTGTCGTATTCGCGCTTGAAGACGAAGGAGTCCGTGGTCCGCGAGCCTGCCCGGATCACCTCGTCACCATTCACGGCCTGGAAGCCGGTCCGGTTGATCCCCCACCCGACAAAGCTGACGGCCAGGATGGCCATCAGGATCCTGGCGGGCCAGGATTTCGCGAAGTTGCGGATAGAAGAGAGCATTCGGGTCCAGTCCTGCGGCGAAGCGTGCGCGCCGGTATAGTGGAGTGGGCTTCGCTGGGGCAAGCGCGTGACAGCCGCAGCGGCTTGGCTTAACCGCCCGGGCTCACGCTGACATCCCAGGAGGGGGCATGACCGCGCCACGGCCGTTGATCGCCGGAAACTGGAAGATGAACGGGCTGGCCGCCTCGCTGGCCGAGGCGAAGGCGGTGGCCGCGGGCCTGGGGGCGACGCCGGCGCGTGTGGCGATCTGCCCCCCCGCGACCCTGATCCACCGGATGAGCGAGGCGCTTGCGGGAACCGCGGTGCTGGTCGGCGGCCAGGATGGCCACGCGGAACCTGACGGCGCGTTCACGGGCGATGTGGCGGCCGAGCAGTTGGCGGACGCCGGCGCGGTGCTGGTGATCGTGGGCCACTCCGAGCGCCGCGCCGGCTATCGCGAGACCGACGCCCTGGTGGCCGCCAAGACCCGGGCGGCGCTGCGGGCCGGCCTGGAGCCGATCGTCTGCGTCGGCGAGACCCTGGCGCAGCGCAAGGCCGGCGAGGCCCTGGGCGTGGTGACGGGACAGGTCCGCGGCTCGCTGCCGGCGGAACTGGCCGGCCAGGCGTTCTCGGTCGCCTACGAACCGGTCTGGGCCATCGGCACCGGCCTGACCCCGACCACCCCGGAGATCGAGGAGGTCCACCGGGCGATCCGCGCCACTCTGGTGGCGCTGTTCGGCGACGCGGGGCGGGCGGTCCCGATCCTCTACGGCGGCTCGGTGAAACCCGCCAATGCCGCCGAAATCCTGCACGCCGCCGAAGTGGGCGGCGCCCTGGTGGGCGGGGCGTCCCTGAAGGCGGCGGACTTCCTGGGGATCATCCGGGCAGTCTAGAATCCGTGCGCCATGCCGCCCATCCCGGCGAAGGCCGGAACCCAGAGTGAAGGGTTCAGATGTGGGCTCCAGGCGCGCTGAGCCCCCCCGACCCGCGTCCCCGCTTCGGATCTGGGTCCGGCCTTCGCCGGGATGAGCGGGGAATGATGCAGGTTTAGACGCTCGGTCCCTTGAGCTCGACCGTGTTGCCCTCGGGATCGCGGATGTAGAGTGAGAAACCGTCGCCGTCGGCGCCGTAGCGGGGGCCTTCCTCCACGACGGTGACGCCGTGGGCGGTCAGGTGGGCGCGGATGGCGGCTTCGTCGAAGGGACGGACCTGCAGCGCGAAGTGGTCGAGGTTGCGGCCCTCGGCGCCCGGCGCCGCGCCGCCCAGCCGGCCCAGCTTTCCGTCGAGCGTGACGAGGTCGATCATCTGGGGGCCGGCGCGGACGTGGGTGAGGCCGAGCTCGGGGCGGTCCCAGTCGACGCTGAGGCCGAGGACGTCCACGTAGAACCCCAGCATGGCGTCCTTGTCGCGGACCCGCAGGACGATGTGGTCGAACCCGGTGATCGCAATGGGGTTGGTCATCCGGGGAAAATAGGCGCCGACCGGCTACAGTAGAAGCCCGAACAGGCGGCAGTCGCGGCGCTCGCCGTCCTTGAGGATGTGGCCACGCAGCAGGCCCTCCTCGGAGAAGCCCAGCTTCTGCAGCAGGACATCGGAGCGGCGGTTGCCCAGGTGGGTGCGGGCGGCCAGCCGGCGGAGGCCGTTGGCGCCGGCGAAGGCAATCACGTTGCGCATCGCCTCCTGCGCGTAGCCGTGGCCCCAGGCGTCGCGGCCGAGCATGAAGCCGATCTCCGCGCGGCGGTGCCAGCGATCAATGTCGGAGAGGTCGCAGACCCCCAGGAACGCGCCGCCATCCAGGGTGCGAATAGCCCAGTGGACATCCAGGCCGTCCTCCATCCGCTCGACCTGGGCCCAGACGATCTGGACGACGAGATCCAGATCGTCGATCTCTGCGACATCCCAGAAGGCCATCACCTCCGGGTCGCCCATCAGCGGGTAGAGGTCGCCGGCCGCCGCCACGGTCAGCGGTTCCAGCCGCAGGCGCTGGGTTTCGAGGATCGGTAGGCGGTGGAGGTCGAGAATCATCGGGTCTTGGTCGGCGGGGTGCGGCGCACTAGCTATGGCCTTGGAGCGGGTGTGGTGATAGAGCGCGCGCTTCATTTCGGCGGGGTTAAGTCCGCCCGTCAGGTCCGGAAAGTCCGCCTATGCTGTTGAACCTGCTGCTGGTGATCGAGGTCATCGTCGCCTTCTTCCTGGTCGTCGTGGTGCTGCTGCAGCGCTCCGAGGGCGGCGGGCTGGTCACGGGCGGCACCGGATCGCTGATGTCGGTGCGCGGCGCCGGCGACTTGCTGACGCGGACGACCTGGATCCTTGGCGCCATCTTCTTCGTCCTGGCTCTGCTGCTGACCATCGTGGCCGGCCGCGAGCGTGGCGCCGCCTCGGTTGTCGACCGGCTGAAGGTGAATGCGATCAACCCGGCGGAACTGACCAAGGAACCGGCCGAGCCGCCGGCCGGCACGGCCCAACCCGGCCCCGCCGGCAGCGCGCCCGCGCCGCTGCAGGCCCCGACGCCGACGATCAACAGCCCGTTCGGCACGATCCCGGCGGGCGACCAAGTCCCAACCCCGTCGGCGGCGGCCCCGGCCACTCCGGCCAGGAAGTAATCGGTGGATAGCGGCGAATCGTCCGGGGGCGCCTGAGCGAATCGCGGCTACTCTGGACGCCCATGGCCCGGTACATCTTCATCACCGGCGGCGTGGTCTCCTCCTTGGGTAAAGGTCTGGCGTCCGCCGCGCTCGGTGCGCTGTTGCAGGCGCGCGGCTATGGCGTTCGCCTGCGCAAGCTCGACCCCTATCTCAACGTCGACCCGGGCACGATGAGCCCCACCCAGCACGGCGAAGTGTTCGTCACCGACGACGGCGCCGAGACCGACCTGGACCTGGGCCACTACGAGCGGTTCACCGGGGTCAACGCCACGCGGGCCGACAACATCACCACCGGCCAGATCTACAAGACCATCATCGAGAAGGAGCGCCGGGGCGACTACCTGGGCGCGACCGTGCAGGTGATCCCGCACGTGACCGACGAGATCAAACAGTTCGTCCTGTCCGATCCGGGCGAGGGCGTGGACTTCGTGCTGGTCGAGATCGGCGGCACGGTGGGCGACATCGAGGGCCTGCCGTTCTTCGAGGCGATCCGCCAGCTGGGCCAGGAACTGCCGCGCGGCCACGCCTGTTTCATCCACCTGACCCTGCTGCCCTACATCAAGACCGCCGGCGAGATGAAGACCAAGCCGACCCAGCACTCGGTGAAGGAGCTGCGCTCGATCGGCATCCAGCCGCACATCCTGCTCTGCCGCTGCGAGATGCCGATCCCCGAGGGCGAGCGCAGGAAGATCGGCCAGTTCTGCAACGTGCGGCCCAGCGCGGTCATCCAGGCGATGGACTCGTCCAACATCTACGCCGTGCCGCTGGACTACCACCGCCAGGGGCTGGACACCGAGGTGCTGGACGTCTTCGGCCTCAGCGACACCGCGCCGAAGCCGGACCTGGCCCGCTGGGAGGAGATCTCCCACCGCCTGAGCCATCCCGACGGCGAGGTGAACATCGCCATCGTCGGCAAGTACACCGCGCTCACCGACGCCTACAAATCCCTGATCGAGGCGCTGATCCACGGCGGGGTGGCCAACAACGTCCGGGTCAAGTTCGACTGGATCGAGGGCGAGACCTTCGAGAAGGAAGAGGCGCTGATCGGCGAGCGGCTGACCGGGGTGCACGGCGTGCTGGTGCCGGGCGCCTTCGGGGAGCGTGGCTCGGAGGGTATGATCGACGCGGTGCGCTTCGCCCGCGAGCACGCCATCCCCTATTTCGGCGTCTGCTTCGGCATGCAGATGGCGATGATCGAGGCGGCGCGGAACATCGCCGGCATCAAGGCCGCGTCCTCCACGGAGTTCGGCCCGACCTCGGAACCCATCGTGGGGCTGATGACCGAATGGGTGCGCGACAACGAGAAGGAATTCCGCTCCGTGGGCGGCGAGCTGGGCGGCACCATGCGCCGCGGCGCCTATGAGGCTGTGCTGACGCCGGGCAGCCGGGTGGCGGAAATCTATGGGACGCCCACCATCTCCGAGCGCCACCGGCACCGCTATGAGGTCAACATTGCCTACCGCGAGGCCATCGAGAAGACCGGGCTGAAGTTCACCGGCCTGTCGCCGGACGGCGTGCTGCCCGAGCTCTGCGAGCGCCAGGACCACCCCTGGTTCGTCGGCGTACAGTTCCACCCGGAGCTGAAGAGCCGCCCGTTCGACCCGCATCCGCTGTTCGCCAGCTTCATCGGCGCGGCGCGGGACCGCAGCCGGCTGGTCTGAGGAGTCCCAGATGCCCGCCTACATCATCTCCGACCTCGTGCTGCACGACACGCCGGAACGGGAGATGTATCGTTCGCGAGCGGCGGCGGCGATCAAGCTCTATGGCGGGCGCTATGTGGCCCGTGGCGGGGCGATCGAGGTGCTCGAAGGCGCCTGGGACCCCAAGGCCATCGTGGTGGTCGAGTTCCCGGACATGGAGACCGCGCGGCGCTGGTACGCCTCGCCCGAGTACGCCACGGCGCTCGAGGTTCGCGACAAGGCGCTGAGCCGCAACCTGATCCTGGTGGACGGCGCCAGCATCGCGCCCTAGCGGCGCGCCAGGGCCCAGACACTGTCGGACCTCTGAAATTTCAATGACATAGGCAACGATGCCCGCTCATCCCGGCGAAGGCCGGGACCCGGATTCGATAGCTGGGAGGCGGGCTGGACGGGCTCAATGCGCCTGGAGGCCACATCTGAGCCATGCCATCTGGGTCCCGACGTTCGCCGGGATGAGCGGTGTTGAGGATGGCCCTAGACGAAGAACAGGATCCAGAGCGCCGCGAGCACGGCGTTGGACAGGGCGAAGGCCACCAGCCGGTGGGTGACCTTGTTGTAGGTCAGGTGGATCAGCGAGTGGATCGCGCGCAGGGCGACGTAGGCCCAGGCGACGATCAGCACGGTGACGTTCACCCGGCCGGCGACGAAGTACATCAGCCCCGCCACATAGAAGAGCATCGGCAGCTCGAGCAGGTTCATGTAGTTGCGGTTGGTCACTGCCACCTGGGGCGGGACCCGGGCCGATTCGCCGAGCTTGAAGTCGTCCGACGTGACCTGGCCCGCGAAACCCGCGCGGAACCGCGTGGCCGGGATGAACCCCAGGACGGTGAAGGTGAGGAGCGCCAGCGCGCCCATGGGTCCGAAGATCAGGTCCTGTGGCATGAGCGCCCCGCTATTGGCTGACACTGTAAAGCATAATCCAGGCGGCTTGATCGCGCGCGGGGTTTCATGCATAAGCCCGCGCTCACCGGCGGCCTGGGATTCTGTCCTGGCGGCCGCCGTATCCATTTCTACCGCCGAAGAGACCTCCGATGGCTGTTCCTAAACGCAAAACCTCGCCGTCGCGGCGGAACATGCGCCGCTCGCACCATGCGCTTGGCCCCAATTCCTTCCATGAAGACAAGGAAACGGGCGAACTGAAGCGGCCGCACCACGTCGACCTGAAGACCGGCATGTACAAGGGCCGCCAGGTCCTGACGCCGAAGGAAGACTAGGCTCCGACCTAGCCCGATCCGCGCATTCGAAGCGCCGGCCGTCACCGCGGCCGGCGTTTTGCGTTGGTGGGTGGTCGATCAGTGGGTGCGGTCGAAGGTGATACCCTGCTGGACCTCCTTGATCGCCTCGTTCGTAGCGCGCAGGGCGGCGACGCGGTGGCCGCCCTTGTCGGCTGTGGCCGCCATCAGTTCGGTGCGCGCGGCCTTGAGGGAGTCCAGCGCCGCCTGCATGTGGGGCTGATCGGCGGACGCGTGGCCAACGGCGGCGCCCAGCGCCAGCGCGCCAGCGAGCGTGGCGAGTTGAAGTCTGCGGTTCATGTTTCAAGATCCCCGGGGCGGGGAATAGCCCCGCCGCAGCATGCCCAAGGTTGCCGTCGCTGACCATCGCGCGCCGCGCCGCGCCCGCAATTTGCGCGGGCGGCCGTCCTGGACGACAATCGCCGCCTGAGTGAGGCCGCGACAAGAATGGGCTCCGACGGCGCGGGCAAGACGGTGGGCGGCTTCATCCTTGGACGCGTCATCGCCCGGGGCCGCTACGCGACGGTCTACGACTCGGTGTCCGCCGCGACCGGCCTTCGGGTGGCGGTGAAGGAATTCTTCGTCCAGGACGCCTCGACGCGCGGCGAAACCGGCGTGCGCCACCCGCCGACCATCGAAGGGGTTTCGACCGAACAGCTACTGCATCAGTTTCTGCAGGAGGCGGAGAAGCTCGCCCGGGTCGGCCATCCGGCCCTGGCGCGGCCGGTCGACGCCTTCGAGGCTGACGGCACGGCCTATGTCGTGACCCGGTTCGTCGAGGGCCCGACGCTGGAGGACATGATCGCCGCCCGGCCCGGCGGCCTTGGCGAAGCTCCCCTCCGGGAGCTGCTCGGCCCTGTCCTGAAAGCGCTCGGCGCCATGCATGAAGCCGGCCTCGTGCATGCCGATGTGAAGCCGGCGAATGTCGTCGTGGGGCGCGGCGGGCCCGTGCTGGTGGACCTCGGCGCGAGCGGGCTCATCGGAGAGCGGGGCGGCGGCTTTGTCTATGCCGACCCGGATTTTGCGCCGCCGGAGCAACTTGGCGATCCACGCCACCTGAGCTACGCGCCGGCGTTGGATGATCGCCGCCACCGAGCATCCGCCGCCGACCCCGCGCGCCTGATCCTACTGGTTCCGCCCCCGCGCCTGCACCGCCGCACGGCGGGCTGCGACCATCTCCGGCGTGACGGCGGCGTTGTGGACGACCGAGCGCTGGTGCTCCAGCTGCAGGCCCTCGCCCATCGGCAGGTCGTAGCCGTCGTCGATCATGGCCTTGTAGGTGACCAGCATGTCGCCCTCGATGTCGGCCATCTGGGCGGCCAGCTGCAGGGCGGCGGGCATCAGCTCGGCGGGCTCGACCACGCGGTTGACCAGGCCCCACGCGTAGGCGGTCTTGGCGTCCAGGAAGTTGCCGGTCAGCGACAGCTCCTTGGCGCGGTAGGGCCCGATGCAGCGGCTGAGCTTCTGCGACAGGCCCCAGCCGGGGGTGATGCCGACGCGGGCGTGGGTGTCGGCGAAGCGGGCGTTGGTTGAGCAGATCAGCACGTCGCAGGCCAGCGCCACCTCGAACCCGCCGGTGATCGCCACCCCGTTGATCGCGCCGATGATCGGCTTGGAGCAGGCCAGGACGGCGCGGGCCGGGTTCTCGGACGGGTCGGTGGCGTTGGCGGCCCCCATGCCTAGCGGATCGGTGGACAGCTCCTTGAGGTCAAGGCCGGCGGTGAAGGCGCGTTCGCCGGCCCCGGTCAGCACGATGACCCGGACGGCCGGGTCCTCGTCCAGCGCCACGATGGCCTTCCGGAGCGCCGCCCGCAGGTCGCGGGACAGCGCGTTCATGGCCTCGGGCCGGTTCAGGGTGACGACGGCGACGCCGTCCAGGGGCTTTTCGACGAGCAGCATGCACGGGGCATGGGCCGACGGCGCGGCGTCCGTCAAGCCGTCGCGCGGAGGCCAGCCTCAGTTGAGGCGGTGAAGCTCCACCCGCCGGTTGGCCTCGGAGGTGGGATCGGCGGGATCGATCAGATGGTCGGGGCCGTAGCCGACCGCCATCAGCCGGCTGGGGCTGACACTGAGCGAGGTCAGATAGGCCTTCACCGCGTCGGCCCGCTGTTGGGAGAGCGCCTTGTTCAGGACCGCCGACCCCGACACATCGGTGAAGCCGGCGATCTCGAACTGCAGGGCGACGAGGGCGGGCTTGTTGAGGCCGGCGGCGATGCTCTGGAGGTTGGCCTGGCCCTGGGGCGTGATCTCGGCAGACCCCTTGGCGAAGGTGACCAGCACGTCGGCGGGGGTCAGCTTGGCGGGCTGGGCGAGGGCGCTCATCAGCCGGGGCGCGCCACGCTGCGGTTTGGCCTCCGCTGGGCGGTGCGCGGGCGCGCTGCCCGACGGCGAAGGCCCGGCGAGGCTGAAGCGACGGGTCTTCGGATTGGCCTCGCAGCTTTCCGCGCTCATGCCCTTGGGGCAGGGCTGCGGGCCCGTGAGGATGGCCTTGACGAAGTCGTCGGCCGAATAATCCGCCCTGGCGCCCTGGGCGTTCGCCGAGCCCACGGCGACCACGCACGCCAACAGTGTCACCAGCCCGGTGATCCGCATCTCGATGTTCCCCCGAACAGCCAACGCAACCTTAGCGCTCGCGCCGCCGTAATCTCAATGCTTCTCGCCGCAGAGGCGAGCAGGTCGTCGGGCGGGCAACTGCGTCCGGAGATCAGGACTGAGGACCGAACAGGCTTTCTTCACGCACGTCGGCCAGGGTAATGTATAGACGGCGCGTGAGTGCGTTCATGGGGGTTGGGGCGCAATGCTCCGGGAACGGGGGACAAGGCCGACATCGATGCTGGCCGCGAAATTCGTGGCCTCGGCGCTGCTTGCGCTGATCCTGTCGGTCCTGGCGCTGTCGCCGGCCTATGCCCAGGCCCAGCCGGGCCGCCGCATCGCCCTGGTCATCGGCAACGCCACCTATACCAACGGCGGGGTGCTGGATAACCCCGAGGCCGACGCCGACGCGGTCGCCGCCAAGCTCACCGGGCTCGGCTTCCAGGTGACCAGCGACAAGAACCTCGGCCAGAGCGGCATGCGCGACCTGATCGGCGGGTTCATGAGCCGGGTGCGCGATGGCGACCTGGTGCTGATCTACTACGCCGGCCACGGTATCGAGGCGGACGGGCGCGACTATATGCTGCCGGTGGACGTCAAGCTGGAGACCCCGACCGCGGTCCAGTTCCAGGGCATCCCGCTGGACATGCTCTATTCCGACAAACAGACCTTCGGGGTCATCGTGGTGTTCGACGCCTGCCGGGACAATCCGTTCCTGCGGCGGGTGAAGGGCGCGGTGGCCGGCACCCATGCGCTCAGCCCGCCGGTCGGGGCCCTGGTGCTGTTCTCGGCGTCGTCGGGCGACGTGGCAGAGGACGCCAGCGTCGATGCGGGCGGCGGGGCCAGCAAGAACAGCGTGTTCGCGGTGGCCTTCACTCACGCCCTGTCGGTGCCTGACGCCTCGATCCAGAAGATCTACCAGAGCATCCTGCGCGAGGTGCGGGCCCAGACCTCCAACCGCCAGGCGCCGCAACGGTTCGGCGACCTGGCGGAGGACTTCACCTTCAACGCCACCGGGCGCCCCATCTACGCGGCGGCCGCGCCGCCACCCGTGCAGGCCGCGCCGGCGCCGGCTCCGGAGGTGGCGCGACTGGCCGCGGCGGACAACACCGGGCCGCCGGGCGCCGTCTATCGCTCCCTGCCGGTCCCGGCAGCGGCCTCGCCGGCCCCGACGCCCGGTCCGACCGCGCCGACGGCTCAGGCGCCCCCGGCCCAGGTCACCGCCCCGCCGGTCGGGCCGCCAGCCGCCGCGCCGCAAGCGGAAGCTCCGCCAGCCGCCGCCCCACCGCTGCAGGTCGCCTCGGTCACCCCCAGCCCGGCCTTGTCGCGCCCGCCGCCCGCCGCCGCGCCGCCGCCCGTGGAGATGCATTTCACCATCGCCAGCCTGGGCGAGAACGTGATGCCGCCGCCGCCGCAGCTGGAGGCGGTCCCGGTGCTGACCCTGCCGGCCAAGTTCTGCTCGGTCGAGGCCGAGATCGACTATCTGAACAATGTGTTCAAGCCGGCCTACACCACGGCCTACCGCAACAACGAGATCGCCATCGCCTATCTATCGGCGCTCAATGTGCTGGGCCAGGAATACAACGGCCGGCAGAGCGGCTTCGTGTTCCGGATCAAGAGCCAGTTCGAGGCCTTCGCGCCGGTGGCGACCAGGGCGAACGAGGCCAGCAACCAGATCCTGGGCCTGGACGCCCAGATCCGGCATATTCCCATCGAGGCATGCCCCAAGGGCTGATCTCCGTCCCGGGCGAACGTCCCCTGGGATCATGTCCTTTCCTGTAAACCACGTTATCCCGTAAGCTCGGCCCTGGACGGTTGTGGGCGGGGGAGAGGGGTCATGAGGGTTGAGCGGCGCCTTGCCGCGATCATGGCGGCTGACGTGGTCGGCTACAGCCGCCTGATGGGCCGGGACGAAGAGGGCACGGTCCGCCAGATAAAGTCGCTGATCCAGACCGTGATCCGGCCGATCGTCACCGAACACCGGGGCCGGGTGGTCAAGACCCTGGGCGATGGCTTCCTGGGCGAGTTCGCCAGCGTGGTCGAGGCGTTCGAGTGCGCGCGCAAGCTGCAGCGGGCGGCCGCCAAGCGCAACACCGGCGTGGCCGGCGACAAGCAGATCATCCTGCGGATCGGGATCAACGTCGGCGACATCATCATCGACGACAATGACGTCTTCGGTGACGGCGTGATCATCGCCGCGCGGCTGGAGGGGGTGGCGGAACCGGGCGGGATCTGCGTCTCGGCGCGCGCCTGGGAGGACCTGCGCAAGCTGAAGGTCCAGTTCAGCGACATGGGGGAGCTGAAGCTCAAGAACATCGAGCCCGTGCGGGCCTTCGCCTATGTGCCACCGCCGCCCGCTGTCCCCGCCGTGGCCAGCGCGACTCCCACCGCG
>NZ_JANXWD010000070.1 GCF_025351295.1 Phenylobacterium sp. | reverse complement strand
GGCCGCGATCCCGTTCGACTTCGAGCTCGTCGATCTCGGCGACCCTGAGGCGGCGGCGCGCTACCGGACGATCTCGCCGTTCGGCAAGATGCCGGCGATCGATGACGGCGGGGTCGTGGTCTGGGAGTCGACCCTGGTGATCGACCATCTGGCCCGCACGCACCCCGCCGCCGGCGGCCTGCTGCCGCGCGGCGGGGCGGGCGAACTGGAGGTGCGCCTCTGGGACCGCGTCTTCGACCTCTATGTATCCAGCAACATGCAGAAGATCGTCGGCGACCGCCGGCGGCCGTCGGACCAGCGCGACCGGATGGGGACCGACCAGGCCCGCGCCGACCTGCGGACAGCCTATGCGCTGATCGAGGCGCACATGGCCGGGCGCGTGTGGGCTGCGGGTGAGGCGTTCACCCTGGCCGACTGCGCCGCAGCGCCGGGGCTCTACTACGCCCAGCGGGTCGAGCCCTTCGATCCGGGGCATCCGAACGTGGCGGCCTATTTCGAGAGGCTCCTCGCACGCCCGTCGTTCGCGCGTGTGCTGGAGGAAGCCCGGCCCTACCTGCACATGTTCCCGGAGGAGCCAGGCTAAGGGCTGGGTTGACCCCGGTGGCGGCTCGTGAGCGGTTGGCGCCAGGAGTGTGGATGCCGGCTTTGAAGCACGCAGCGATCGGTGCGGCCCTTGCGGCGCTGCTGGCGGCGGCGTCTGCGCACGCCCAGCCGCCGCCGGTCATCGGGATACCGCCCCAGACGGCGCCGGCCGCCGGCGGGTGCGCGCCGACCGGCCTGTTCCGCGCCGTGGTGCGCAATGTCACGCCGGGCCTGGCGGCCGCCGACCGCGCCGCCCAGCCCCGGACCCTCTGGCGGCAGGGCGCGAAATACCTGCGCAGCGAGGAACAGCCCGACCCGGCCAGCGGCAGCCAGGGGGTGTTCATCGTCGCCGAGCCGGACATCTGGGTGCTGGACCAGTCCACGCGCTCGGGCCAGCACTCCACCGACCCCGGCCCGGAGCTGGAGGTGCGCGCGCCGATCCTACCGCCGTCGCTGGACACGCCGGCCCCGTTCCGGACCCTGGAGTTCGGCTGCGAGGGGGCCTTCGTCGCCGCCTACGCGCCACGCGCCCAGCGCTTCGTGCCGTGGGGAACCACCGTGGCCGGGCTGCACGCCGTGACCCTCGGCGACCACAGTCTGGCGATCCTGATGGACGACCGGCGCGGCGCGCCATTGATGATCAGCTACATCCGCCAGGGCCGGCCGGTGCTGGTGCTGCGCTACGACGACTATCGCGGCGAGCAACCGGAGCGGCCAGGCGTGTTCGCGCCGCCGAAGGGCTTCCAGATCACCGAAGCCAAGGGCCAGCCGCCCCCGCTGAAGCTAAATTGAGAAGCTGACGCCGCAGCCGCAGCTGGACTTGGCATTGGGGTTGCGGATGCGGAACTCCGCCCCGGCCAGTTCGTCGACATAGTCGATCACCGAGCCTTTGAGCAGGGCCAGGGAGATCACGTCCACCAGAGCCGCCGAACCATCGCACTCGACCTTCAGGTCGTCGGGCTGGATCTCGTCGACCAGGTCGAACTGGTACTGGAAACCCGAGCAGCCGCCGCCCTCCACCGCCACGCGCAGCATCACGGCGCGGCCTTCCTTGGCGCCGATCGCCTGGATACGCTGGGCCGCGGACGGCGAGAGGGTCAGGTCTGTCGTGGTCATGGCGTGTTAGACGAATGTCCTCGCTGGCCTATATGAGGGCCTGAGCGGCTTCGACCAAGGGGCCATGACTTAGATCGGTCAAATGGCTTCAAGTAATCCGCCTTCCGTCTCGGGCCGCGCCCTGTTCGCCGAAGACCCCGCCGCGTCGCGAGGCCGCAAGGTTCCCGAGCCGCACAGCCGCACGCGGACCGACTTCGCCCGCGATCGCGACCGCATCATCCACTCCACCGCCTTCCGGAGGCTTAAGGAAAAGACCCAGGTGTTCGTGGCCCACGAGGGCGACCACTTCCGCACCCGGCTGACCCACTCGCTGGAAGTGGCCCAGATCGCCCGGTCGCTGGCCACGGCGCTCGGCCTGGACCCCGATCTGGCCGAGACCATCGCCCTGGCCCACGACCTGGGCCACCCGCCGTTCGGCCACGCCGGCGAGGACGAGCTGCAGGTGCAGATGCAGGGCTTCGGCGGCTTCGACCACAACGTCCAGACCTTCCGGGTGGTGAC